>JAPPGB010000146.1:229-52150 GCA_028821475.1 Spirochaetaceae bacterium | reverse complement strand
TTTCATCGTCTTCCCTGTCACGGAGTGACCGTACCGGCTCACGTGAATCGTGGCAGGAGAACCGCGGATCAGGTGCAGGTCGCCAGCATCGATGAGGCGGCGACGAGGCGGTGCGTGACAGACCGCGGTTTCGTAGCGTGGGATAGTCCTGGAACTAGCCAGCGACCCCTTGCAGGATTTATCCTCGACTGCCGGTGCCGAACACGGCACGACGCAGTGTTTCGTTCAGCCGAACCTGCCAGCCGCTCCCGGTGGAGCGGAAATGCTGCGCAATGTCGGCATCCAGGACGATCGTGATGCGCTCCCTCCGCCCAGGCCTCGGACTGTCACTCCCGTCGCGGAGGTGCGCCGCTAGATCGGGATCGACTTCAATGGCAGGACGTGCATTCCTGAACCACTCGGCGTCCAATTCGAACGCGTCAGGATCGGCTGCGATGCCGGCGATGATGGCAGCGTTCTCGTCATCCGTCGGACTGATATGGTCCGGCTTGAGCGGTGGCATAATGTGCTTCCTCCCGCTTGTTCGCCTTGCGGAGGCTGATGATACGCCTCGCACCGTCACGAACCGTGTAAATCACTACGTGGAGCCGAGGCCCAATGTACCCAATGGAACTATAGCGCACTTCGCCAGCGCGGTCACTCCTTACGGTCTGGGCGGTAGACCACTCAAGGTTCTTGACCAATACGAGGTCGATCCCGGCGTGCTTGGCAATATTGGACCGCCGCTTCGCAGCATCCCATTCATACGTCAGTGGCATTCGGATTCCTCGCTCTTGCTTGCAGGATCCTGGAGCGACTCTGATCTCTAAGGTATATAAGTAGTTTAAGAGTAAGAAATTATATACATTTCAGGACCGTAACGGCCAGTGCCGCCGTTGCGGTCGGGGCTTGTTTCCGATCCCCAACGAAGGACAATATGGCGGGATTCCTGCGGTTCCTGCTGACGGGTCAAGTCAAGTCTAATTCAAGCGCTCGGGAAGCGCTCGGGCATGCTATGGCGCAACGGTGAAGGATGCGCGTAGCGCGGTGATTTCTTCATGCAGCGTGGCGGGGAGGGCGTGCAGGGGGATGGTGCGGCGGTCGCGTTCGCCGCGGTGGGACAGCTCGGCGCCGCCGGCCGCCAGGGAGCGCTCGCCGATCACCACCCGCAGCGGCAGGCCGCGCAGGTCGGCGTCGTTGAACTTGACGCCGGCGCTCAGGTCGGGGCGGTCGTCGTACAGCACCTCGATGCCGGCGGCCACCAGGTCGGCGAACACGCGCTCGGCCGCCTGCCAGGTCTCCTCCTTGCGTGCCAGGGCGACCAGGGCGACCTGGTACGGTGCTACCGACACCGGCAGTACCAGGCCGTGCTCGTCGCGGTGCTCCTCGGCAACGCAGGCCAGCAGCCGCTCCAGGCCGATGCCGTAGGAACCCATCACGATGGGGTGCGCGCTGCCCGCCTCGTCGGTGAAGCGCGCTTCCAGCGCTTCGGCGTAGCGGGTGCCGAGCTGGAATATGTTGCCCACCTCGACGCCGCGGGCGAGCCGTAGCGGACTGCCGCAGGCGGCGCACGGCGCGCCGTCGAAGGCGGCGGCCACCGGGCCCACCACCGTCGGCTGGTAGTCGCGCCCGCAGCACACGTTGCGCAGGTGAAAGTCGGCGCGGTTGGCGCCCATCACCAGGTTGGCGCTCTCCGCCACCTGGCGGTCCACCACGAAGATCGCCGCTCCCGGATCGATGCCTACCGGCGACGCGAACCCCGGCACCATGCCGGTGGCGGCGATCTCGTCCTCGTGCGCGGGGCGCAACTCCCCCACACCGGCCAGGTGCTGCACCTGGATCGGGTTGACCTCCAGGTCGCCGCGCACGATTGCCGCCACCACCGCAACTCTCTCTGCGCCGCTCCCGGACGCATGACCGGCTCCGCCCGCATCGGTCGCGGCGGCGGCGTAGAACACCATCTTGGCCGTCTGCCGCGGCGCGATGCCCAGGCAGGCGGCCAGGTCGTCGATGGTGGCGGTGCCGGGGGTGTGCACCTCCTCCAACGCCGCCTGCTCGCCGGCTGCCGGTTCGAGCGCGAACTCGGCCACGTCGCGGTTGGCGGCGTAACCGCACTGACCGCACAGCGCGAGACTGTCCTCGCCGGCGGAGGTGAGGTACATGAACTCGTGCGCGACCGCGCCGCCCATCATGCCGGTGTCGCTGCGCACCGCGGTAAGCGGCACGCCGACCCGCCGGCCGATGCGTCCGTAGGCCTCGTAGTGGGCGCGGTACTGGCGCTCGAGTCCGGCCTGGTCGCGGTCCAACGAGTAGGAGTCCTTCATCCGGAACTCGCGCACCCGGATCAGCCCGCCGCGCGGGCGCAGCTCGTCGCGGAACTTGGTCTGCACCTGGTACACCAGCGCCGGGAGCTGCCGGTAGGAGGTGATCTCGGCAGCCGCGTGGAACGCCACCGCCTCCTCGTGGGTCATGGCCAGCACCAGGTCGCGCTCACGGCGATCGCGAAACCGCGCCAGGGTGGCGTCGATCTGCTGCCAGCGCCCGGTGGCCTGCCACAGGTCGGCGGGATGCACCACCGGCAACGACAGCTCCTGGCCGCCGATGCGGTCCATCTCCTCGCGCAGGATCTGCTCGATCTTGCGCAGTGCCCGCCAGCCGAGCGGCAGCAGCGAGAAGATGCCCGCGGCCAACTGGCGCACGTAGCCGGCGCGCAGCAACAGGGCGTGCGACTCCAGGTCCGCCTCGGCGGGGGTGTGGCGCAGCGTGCTGCCGAACAGGCTCGACACCCGCTGCCCGACTCGTTCCGTCCTCTGCATCCGAATGGTCCTTACCGGTCCCCGCAGACCGCTGCGCCTCTCCTACGTCACCTATCCAGCCGCGGCCACGTCGCGCGCCGGAGGGTCGCCTGCGGCGCCGCGACAGCGAACGCCGTCACGGCGAGCCCGCTTTGCGCCGCCGGATGCAATGCCGAGTGTCAGCGCGCGCTTCGCCCGTGCCACCGGATCGGGAGTGCTGCCGTGGCATGCCGGATCGGCGGTGCACCGCGCTGACCCGAGGGGAGCGCGGCTGCGGCGCAGCCGGACAGCGCCGCAGCCGGCCCCGCGATCGTTCGACAAGGCGATCCGGGCAGCGCCACCCGAACGCGTCGCGGACCGCGCCGGCGCTCCAATCGCTTCGCCGGCGTGCAATCATCCGCCGCCGACGGTCACCGTCAGCTCGGGGGCGCGACGCCGCTTGGCGAGGCGCTGCGTCCGGGCGCGCTCGCGCCGCTCGGTGATGCGCTGCTCGGAGACCGGCTCGTGCGGGAACCAGCGCT
Source organism: Spirochaetaceae bacterium (assembly GCA_028821475.1). GTDB lineage: Bacteria > Spirochaetota > Spirochaetia > SZUA-6 > Bin103 > Bin103. Next base: position 48,855 of record JAPPGB010000146.1, on the reverse strand, counting down.
GACCGCGCAGGTACGGCACCAGCGCGGCGAACGCCTCCGGCGTGCCGGTGCGGAACAACTGCTCCGCGGCATAGGCGGCCACGTAGCCGTCGCCATCTCCCAAGGCCGTCGCAAGCGGCGGAATCCCGCCGCTGCCGGTTGGACCAATGCGGAACAGCGCCTGCAGTACATACTGGCGCAACTCGCTGTCCGGCTCGTTCGCCAGCCGCTCCAGCAGCGCCTCCTCCACCCCGTCGCCGGGCACGGCGACGATCCCGGCCGCCGACAGCGCATGCCGGCGCACGTTGGCAGACTTGTCGTCGCGCGCGGCGGCGAGCAGTTGCGGCAGCGCGCCGGCGGACGGCCGGCCGATCTCGCCGAGCGCATAGGCGGCCCAGGAGCGGGTGTGCTCACCGTCGGCGGTCAGCCGCTCGGCAAGCGCATCGACGGCCGCTCCTCCCATGGCGCCGAGGGCATGGGCGGCGATCGACACGTGCGTCACCGGGTCGAACTCGTAGAACGCGGCGTCGGTTGCGAGCAACTCCAGCAGTGGAGCGAGCGCCGGTGTGCCGACGGCGCCGAGCGCGTAAGCGGCGTTGAGGCGCACCGGCTCGTACTCGTCGCGCAGCGCCCGCACCAGGGCGGCAACGGTACCCTCGGTCTCGGCGGCCGTGGCGCGCAGAAAGCCCAGTTCGTTGGCCGCCTGCAGCCGCTGCGCCGGCTCCGGCGCCGACAGCAAGCCGATCAACTCGCCGGCGGTGTGCCGTTGCAACCGGACACCCGCCCCGCGCCGGAAACGGTCAGCTCCGCCGCTCATCCAGTTCCAGATGTAGGTCCACAGAATCTCGTGATCGGGAATCGCCGCCACGTCGGGCTGCTCCCAGTGCTCTACCCGATTGTCCCAGGTGGCCGCTTCCGGCTCCTCGGTGCGCATGAACACGAACTTCTGTCCGTAGCGGTGCTGCCGGGCGAGGTTCTCGATCACCGAGTGGCCGACGTCGAAGTGCATGATCGACACCGCGCCGAGCCCGCCGGCAAGCGGCAGCATGGTGCGGTGGATGTAGTGCTCGGGCAGGCCGTAGCTGCCGTCGCCGCGCGCCGCCAGGGTCAGATTCGGGTCGGCGTCCCCCTGCCGGGCCAGGTTGTGCTGGTAGTGGGAGCGCGGCACGATCACCGTCGGGCCCTGTTCGTCCGGGCACGCCTGCGGGTAGTAGAACAGGATCGCCCAGCGCGGCACGCGGTGGCGCGGCTTCTGGCCGCCGGCGTGGCCGTCCTTGTGAATGCCCATGATCAGCTTGCGCCCGTCCGCGACGGAGGACTCCGGCTTGGCGAAGTTGGGATGGCAGTGGCGGTGCGGCAGCATCACGTAGCCAGGCCCGAGCAGGCTGGTGAGCGCGCCGCGCACCTGCGGCGCATCCATGACCTGTTGCAGTTCCGGCACTACCGGCAGCACGTTGTTGAGCGGATTGTACGCCCACTCCACCTCCGGGCTGCGGATCTTGGAGAAGATGGCGTCGGTCTTCTCGAAGATGGCGCGGTGCACCGACTCGGGCAGCTCGGTCTGCACCTGCACGTAGCCGTCCACGATGAACTGGCGGATCGCGGCATCGGACAACAAGTGGGAATTCATGTCCCTGTCAGGATACGAAATTCGCGGTCGCTCGCCCACAACGCGCGGAGCCTGCGCAAGCCTGCGCCGGCGGTGGCGGACACCCCCGGGGCTGGTCGCGAGCCGGTCAGATCGGGCGGCGGGTAAGGCTGAAGCTCTGCGCGGTGGGGCCGCGGTCTGGCTGGCTGGCCAGGAACAGCGCGAGCGGGGCGACCTCCTCCGGCTCCTTGATCACTTCGCTCGCCGCGTAGGGCGGAGGACCGTCGCGCGGCGTGATCCGGGTCGCGACCGGGCCCGGTATCAACTCGTTCACTGCGATGTTGTGCTGCCACACCTCCTCGGCAAGACAGCGGGTGAACATCCACAGGCCCGCCTTGCCGACGTGGTAGGCGGAGCCGGCCGCGGTGGGCCGGTGTCCCATGCCGGAGCCGATGTTGATCACCCGCCCGCCGCCCGACTCGATCATCAGGGGCAGCAGCGCGCGCGACACCAGGTAGGCGCTGATGCAGTTCACGGTAACGTCCTCGACCCACAGGCCGGGATCGCTGTCCAGGATGCCGCTGGGTTCCAGGCCGCCGCCGGCGTTGTTGACCAGGATGTCGAGGCGCCCGAACTCCCCGCGCACCGCGTCCGCCAGCGCGTCCACCTGGTCGCGCCGAATGACGTCGGTCGGCACCGCCAGGACCCGCCGGCCGAGCCCGCGGATCTGGTTTGCGACCGCCGCCAACTCCGAATCGCTGCGCGCGGCAAGCGCCAGGTCCGCACCCTCGCGAGCGAAGGCGACGGCGATGGCGCGCCCGATACCGCGCCCGCCACCGGTCACCACGGCGACTTTCCCCGACAGAGATTGCATGACACGGCCCTCCGAGCAGTGTCGCCCGCCCCCTCGCACGTGGTCAATCACTCGCTCGGTGGAGTCGATAGAGCGGTAGTCGCGCAACGTCGTCGCTCCCCTGTCCCGACCATACAGGAGTCCAATGCCCAATTTCATCCATGTATCGCACCTTGATGCGGACATACGGTATTCGTGTGGTATCCAGACGCCGTTTGAACTGGTGAACCTTGAGCCTCATCTCTGCCGGCCTTCAGACGGTGGTGGTTCATGGTCCGTGCGACGTGCGATACTGGGCGCATGACGCTTCAGAGGAACCTGCCTTCGATTGTGGTACTCTTGCTGGCGGCCGCCACGTCTGTCGCGGCTCTGCCGGAGTGCTTGCCGGACTGCGAGTATGCGGACTTGAGCGACGCCGACCTGCGCGGCGCCGACCTGCGCGGCGTGGATCTCACCGGCGCCGACCTGTCGGGCGCCCTCCTGGTCAACGCGGACTTGACGAACGCCGACCTGATCAACGCGGACCTGGAGAGAGCAATCCTGACCGGGGCGACGATGCGCAACGTGATGCTGCGCGATGCCTCCCTGGCGGCGGCGGACCTGATCGGTGCCGACCTGGTGGATGCCGACCTGCGGCGGGCGGACCTGAGCGGCACCAATCTGCGCGCCGCATCCCTGGTGGCGGCGATCCTGCGACGAGCGAACCTGCACGAGGCGGATCTGCGCAGTGCGGCGTTGAACGGAGCCGATCTGAGCGAGGCAAATCTGCATGGAGCGGATTTAGCAGGCGCTGTCCTGGACGAGGCAGACCTCGGTGGCGCCAACCTGACCAATGTCGATCTTGAGCGCACACACGGCTGCGACACCAGGACGAGACCGCGCCCGCGCCTTCCCGACTGCTGAACGCCCCAGCCTTCCGCCAGCCGCCTGACCTGCTCGCCGTCGTGAGTCAGAAACGGTAGACGAGAGGCCCCGCGTGGCCGTCGAGACGGAGGTACACAGTGCCGGTTTCCTGGCTGTACGTCTGACGGTAGAGGCGCTTGACCGGATCCAGATCGAAGCGGAACTGCTCGGTGAGAAAGGCCTCGCAGGGATCCTCGTTGGCGTTGTGGATCAGTGCAATCTCAAGCCGCACCGAGCCGGACACCACCTGGAACGAGCGCGACGCCCGCAGCAAGAACTCGTGGTTGCGGCAGCCGCCCGCGTAGGACACCTCTATGGCGAGCACGTCGCCATCGACCGCGGCGGCGTTGAGTTGGAAGGCATCCGTCTGTCGAGTGTCCTCGCCCAGGACCACCGGCGCCAGCGCGGGCATGGGCTGCCGGCCGCCGGTGCAGCCGATGGCAAGCAGCACGACGCCGCAGGCAATCAAGAACCGGGGCAGGTGGCGCATGCGGCCGGCGAGTGCGATGCCGAGGCTGGCTACGCGGCGTGGTAGTGGACGCGGCGTGTGCCGTCGAACGAGATGCGCGGCCAGTCGCGGTCCCAGTTCTCGCTCCCGTACGGAATGTAGTGACACGCCAGCGCGTGCCGGGGGGTGCCGGGGCGCCGCACCGGGGCGCCGCCGTGGATCAGCCGGCCGTGGAACAGCACCACGTCGCCCCGGTTCACCAGCACCTGCGCCTGGTCCCGCCCGTTGTCGTGGAACGCCTCCCGCACCAGCGGAAAGTAGCGGCCGTGCTGCTGGTCCATGTAGGTCTCGCCCGGCTGCAGCTCGTGGCGCGCGTCGCTCTTGGTGACCAGCCGGCCCGTGTGCGAACCGGGCTGAACCACCAGCGGGCCGTTGTCCTGGTCGACGTCGACCATCGCGATCCACGCCGACATGCAGTCGGGAAGGTAGTACTGGTCCTGGTGCAGGGGATGCTCCGAGCCTGCGAAGAAGTGCATGGTCTGGATCGCCTCCGGCTCGTCTTCGAAGCAGTCGGCGAGCGGACGGTGCAGGCGCTCGTCGATCAGGAACTGCAGCGCGACCGGATCGTAGAGGTGCTGATTGAACGTGCGCTGGCCGTAATTCTCCTGCTGGCCGAACCCGTCGAGCCGCTTCCTTCCGGCGCTCAGGTCGTCCACGTGGCGGACGAACCGCCGGCACTCGTCAGCCGCGAACACGCGCTCCAGGACCACGTATCCATCTTGCCGGTAGCGCGCCTTCTGTTCGACCGACAAGCCGTTGTGCGAAGTTTCCACTGCCCAATACCATAACACACGGTCACCCATGTCGAAGCCACAGGTAATCTGGTTGAACGGGGCATTCGGCGTCGGCAAGACGACGGTGGCGCGGAGGCTGTCCACGCTCCTGCCGGACGCCATGACGCTGGATCCGGAAGACATCGGCGGGATGCTGAGCAGGGCGATCCCGGCGGCCCGGCGCAGCGATGACTTCCAGGACCTGCACCTGTGGCGGCGCCTCACCGTCGCCGCTGTCGCAGGCGTGCTGCAGGACCATCCAGGACTGCTCCTGGTGCCGATGGCGGTGGTGGATGCCGGATACTTCGACGAGACGGTGGGGTAGTTGCGGAGAGCCGGCATACCAGTGCACCACTTCACGCTGGTCGCCGACCCGAAGACCATCCGCCGGCGGCTCCTGCTGCGCCCCCTCGATCCGCGCGCGACGCGGTGGGCGCTGCAGCGCGTTGAGCGCTGTACCACAGCCTTGCAATCGCCGCGGTTCGCAACCCACCTCACCACCGACCACCGCTCGGTCGCCGAAGTCGCGGCGACCGTTCGCCGGACGGCCTCGGTCTGACCTGACCGGCCAACTGCCGTGCGCTTCAGGCTCAGTTGAGAAACAGCGGCAACTGCTCCGAGTCTTCCCGATCGACTACGCGCCGGTAGCGCGCGCCGCCGGCACCGGCATCCCGGGACGGCACCGGATGCAGGTACGCCTCCAGATCGTCGCGTGACACATGCCGGCTGTCCCCGGCTCGCCAAGTATCCGGCAGGCACGAAAACTGCGCGCTCCCGCCTTGAGATCGCACGAACACGACACTCTCGTCAGGGACCTGCTGCAGGACCGCCGGCGCATGGGTGCTGACGATCACCTGGCGGAGTGGATTGCGCTCCCCGACCGGCTGGTGAGCATCCACGCCGATCCCGATCAACAGGTCGAGGACAGCCGGAATCCGAGCCGGATGGATGCCGCGTTCCGGATCCTCCATGCACAGCACGCCGCACGTCCGCGGATCGTGGGCCAGCACCAGGAACGCCAGGAGCCGCAGCACGCCGTCCGCAAGCGTCGATGCGGGATGAGGGGTCCCGTTCCGGTCAAGCAGGGAAAGCACCAGCCGGTCGCGTTCGCGATCCACTTCGATCTGCACCGCATGCGCGCCGTCAATCAGCTCGCCAAGTTGATCGGACATCGCTTCCAACGGTGCCCGATCCAGGTTGCGCGCGTCGCCGCCATGGCTGTTGGTCAGCCGGTACAGGGCCGCGGCCAGGTGGCCGCCGTCGGCTGCCATGCGCGACGGTGAGCCGAATCGATCCGGCCGGCGCAGCGCGGCCGGCTCCGGGTGCAGCAACTGCCACGACTGCAGCTCCCGGCGCGCGGCGAGCGCCGTGGGACTGTGGGCGCCGGAGGCGGTAGACAGCACGGTGCGCGGCAGATCGACCGCGCGCAGGCGCACCGGACCGACGCCGCTGCCGCCGTCGCGATGCAGTACCACGACGCGCTGTTCGCCGTTCCCTTCGGTGGAGACGAAGGATGGCGCCGAACGCCGGCCGCCCACCACCGCCCGGCGCCAGTCGCTTGCACTGTGCGGGAACCGGAGGTGATGCGGCGCGTCCCGCTGGCGGAGATGGATCAAGTCCTCCCTGATGACGGCGACGGCGCCACGCGCCAAGCCGGCCCGCAATTGGCGTCGGCCGAGTTCGAGGGAGTAGCGCAGCAACGTGCTGCTGGCCCTGGTCTCCTGGCCCAGGTCGTCGACCGCTCGCCAGGGTACGACCATGTCGGCCACGAACGTCATGCGGTCGGCGACGCCGCTGCCGGAGCGGTGAAAGAGGTCGCGCACGTCGACGCCGCCGTGACCGCCGCACACCACGTCGGCCGCCTCGCCGAGCGTGCCATCGGCCAGCGCGCTCAGGAACCGGATCGCGTCGAACAGGTTGGACTTGCCGCCGCCGTTGGGCCCGACGACACAGGTGAACGGTCCGAACCGGACATCGGCGTCGACCAGATTCCGGAAGCCCGAAACGCGCAGCCGAGTCAGCACGATCGCCCGCCGACCGATTCCGGCGCGACCCGCGGCGCTTCCGTTCCGACGCCGCGCCGCCGTTGCCTGAAGGTGATGCGTTCCGACACTGCGCGCAGTGTCGGACCGGACCGGAAATCCGTCAAGGACGCGCCCTCGCCGGCTACCGCGCGCCCGCTCTTGTGCCGATCGGTTGCGCCGCCGACTGACGCGTCCAATAATGTCCCCGGCGAGGGGGGATGCGGTGACTGACGCGTACCTGGTAGAGGGCGAACGGCGTGCCTGTGAACTCGGCAACCGCGGACCGCTGCGGTTCGACGGCAATGGCACGCTTGCGCAGGAAATTGTCGACGCCTACTGGCGCACCGGCTTCTACGTGTTCGAGGGCGTGGTGGGCGACGAGGAGCTGAACGAACTGAATACCGACTTCGCGCGCGTGCTGGAGCGGGCGCCGCACGCGCGCGGGGCCGTGACCGATGCGCGGGGCCGGCCCGCGCTCGGCGTGGACCTGGAGCGCCCGCAGTTCCAGTTCGCGAAGCCGCTCAGCGACCCGGCCGGGGGCACCGCGGCCAGCGACGGCCGCCACCCGGTAAAGATGACCGAGCCCGAGGCCGCCCCGGAGGCGCCGGAGGAGGTGCTGAGCTTCATCGGCGGCGGCGCGCTGCAGCTCATGGACGCCTATCTGCGGCTGTACGGCCATCCCGACCTGCTGGCAGTGGCAGAACGGATCAACGGCCCTGACTTCGTGCCATGGAACGAGGGGATATTCGTCAAGCAACCGGGGCTCGGGCCGTCCACGGCGTGGCACCAGGACGGCACCACGCACTGGGACAGCGGCAAGTTGGACGCCGGCACCCACGGCTACAACACGATGGCCCAGCTCTACCCCACCACTCCCGCCAACGCGCTGTGGGTAGTGCCCGGCACCCACCGCAGCCGGTACGACATCGGCGCTCACGTGGCGGCCAACGGCGGCTCCGACCGCCTGCCCGGCGCGGTGCCGATGCTGTGCAACCCCGGAGACGTGGCGATCAACAACCGCCAGGTGGTGCACGGCGCGTTCGCCAACGAGTCCGAGGAGCTGCGGGTGACGCTGGTGTTCGGCTTTCACCGCCGCTCCTCGCTGCTCGGCGTGACGCGCGGAGATCCACCCGTCACCTACGACGCCGCGCGCATCCACCAGCGCTCGCGCATCATCGCGCTGGCGGTCGACGCCCGCCACCAGCGCTTCCCGCACGAGCGGAGCTACCGCTACCAGCCGCTGGCGGACGAGCTGGATGCCAACCGCTGGAACGAGGCCGCCCGCGCTTCGATCCTCCGGGACTACGACACCAAGACCATGTTCATCTGAGCCAAGCAATTCGCGGGCGAGGCAAGTCCTTGCAAGCAACCGGTACGGTCAACGCGACTCGCGGGACCCTCGCATCGTGGCGCGCAACTTCTTGATGACGGTCGATCAGTCGATGGAGGATTCGGCGATCATCGTCGGTGTGGCCTACTGGACCATCATGGTGCCGGTGCAGGCGTCCTGCTCACCATCGGGCCGATCGTGCCGGTCCACCCGTTCATCCAGAAGTACTTCGTCAAGGGCATCATGCTCGGCGCCATCAAGGGTTGAGCCGGCTCGCGGCGCGCGGCGCGACGGCATCGATAGACCTTCGACCGGGGTACTTCGACGGCGGCCAACCTATGATTCGCTTGAACGTGGTCGAGAATACGAATGGGTTCTCATAACCCACCTGCGCCGCGACGTTCTCGATAGTCAGCCTTTCATCGGCCAAGAGCTCGGCCGCCCGCCGCATCCGTAACCAGATAAGCTGCTGGCGCGGGGTTCGCCCAAGCTCTCGCTTGGCAAGTCGTTCGAGGTGCTTCTCGCTCACGTTGGCAACGCGCGCCATCGCGGATGTGTTCCAACGATGGCCCAAGTCCATGGCCACGGTCTCCCATAGCCGCCACAGACGCGCGTCCATCGCGGCGGGCTCGGCGAATCTGGTGACGTAACGATGAATGAGCTCCGCCCACCCGTCCGCGGTCTCCGGCGCCGTGGCCGTGGAGCACTCACCATGAAGCCCGAGAATCGCGTGACGCAGCGGCCCGGGATCGAACCTCGCGATAACCGGCGAGCTCGCCGCCGCGATGGGTCTCTGTCCTGGGGGCTCCTCGTAGCGCACCCAGCAATGATCCCAGCGACGCCGCGGCAGCGCGCGAAACCGATGCCGTGTTCCCGGCGGCAAGAGAAACGCTTCCCCGCTGCGACACGGCTGCCAACGTCCGTCGACCACAACCTGCCCCTCGCCCGCTAACGTCGCCTGGAAATAGGTCCCCCCGAGCTTCGTGCGGACGACCTCCCACGATCCCTGCTGGCGAGCCACACCCAGGTGAACGATGTGGTGTCGGGCGAGAGAGGCACACACCGGCGCCCCCTGGAACTGCGGCCGTTGGTCGCGCGTGTCTACCCGGACCAGCTTCTCCTCGCGAGTTCCATGCCCGATGTCGGTTCCAGATAGGTTTTGGTCGGTTCGTCTCATTCTCGAATCCGCGACGCAGCACCACTATACCGCATAGCTGGCCATGAAGCGGGGAAGTCTCGCTGCTTCGCCGACCAGCAGCCCGCGGGGCGTCGCGGCGACTGACGCGGGAAAACGGGTGCCGCCCTCGCTCGATGAGAGTACTCTCGCTCGCGAGAGTAGCGAGGGGCCGGCAGTGGAAACAGCACTCTCAAAACCGATGAAGGAGGTCTATCTCCATGAGACAGACATTTCCTAAGACGTGCCTCGCGATCCTGATTGGACTCGCCCTGACCGCCACCGGCCTCTGGGCCACTGGCGCAGACGAGGGCTCGACGGCAGCCGCCGCCGACAAGAGGTACGTGACCGACCCCGTCACCGGCAACGTGCATACTGAGCATGAGTGGGGCGGGACCATAACCTTTGCCAGAGCTGGCGCCATGTTTGCCACCCAAAATGTTGACACCGCTCAGAATAATCGGGCGTCGGGGCTCATCGGCAGTCTCGTTAATGAGAAACTGGGCATGATGGACTGGGCACTGGATAGGGACGCATATCCTTTTAACGGCGGCTTCAGGACGCCTGTATCCGCCCTGCGGGGGGCGCTGGCGGCAAGCTGGGAAACGCCCGACGCCAACACTTATGTGTTCAATATCCGCCAGGGCGTTCACTGGCATGATAAGGCGCCGATGAATGGGCGGGAACTTACTGCGCAGGACGTAGCATATAACTTTCACCGTCAATTGGGTTTGGGCAGCGGCTTTACCGAACCCCAAGCCCTCCAGATAGGTTCCTTCGGAGATTTGCCTTGGGAATCCATAGAGGCCACCGACGATCAAACGCTTGTCATAAAGATGAAGAAGCCAAGTCTCACTGCCTTGAGCCAAATCATGGATAACCAAGCCGCGATTATTTACCCCCCCGAGGTAATCGAGGAACACGGTGACGCTGCCGATTGGAGGAACCTGGTTGGCACCGGTCCCTTCGAGCTGACTGACTGGGTTAGTGGCAGTTCTTTTACCTACACCAAGAATCCAAACTACTGGGGGTTCGACCCAAAATGGCCTGAGAACCGCTTGCCATATGTTGACGAGGTAAAGGGTCTCATTATCGTAGAGTTTGAAACACGTCTGGCGGGACTGCGCTCGGGTGCCATCGACTATATAGGTCACCCCGGCTCGACTCAACTATTCAGTATCAACGATCATTTGAGCCTGCAGCGGACCAACCCCGAACTCCAGCAGTTCGCGTGGTCACAGCGCTCCGAGGGCACCGCCGTTCATATGAACGTTCAAAAGCCGCCGTTTGACGACGTCCGGGTGCGCCATGCCATGCAGATGGCACTAGACTTCGAGACCATGAACAGCTCTTTCTTCAAGGGATTTGCAGATACGTTACCACGGGGAAGGATAGGCCGGACATTCTCATCTTATATCTACCCATACGAAGAGTGGTCCGCGGAGCTCAAGGGATACTATACCTACGACCCGGCAGGGGCCGAGAAGCTCCTCGATGAGGCCGGGTATCCGCGCGGCGCTGACGGTATCCGATTCAAGACCACGTTCACGCACTTCCCCCGGTGGGATGTGGGCTGGCCGGAATTCATGGCTGCGTACTGGGCTGAGATTGGCATAGATGTCAGTATCGAGACACCTTCCTCGGCAGAATTCATGGCTAGAAGAGGTGCCTTGAATTTTGACATGGTTAACGATACCGCAGGCGTCAAGGCTGATCCGTCGGATCAATGGTGGCAGCATACGTCCGGGGACACCAGTGGTTGGCAGATGTCGACTACCGACGCTCGCCATGATGCCCTGCATGAAGACCTCCTAGAGGCTGTCACTGTCGAAGAGGTGGAAAGGCTGAGTCGCGAGATGGACAAGAACTACATAGAGCAGCATTGGACTCTCTGGGGTCCGGATGCCCCGGTGTATAACGTGGTCCAGCCGTGGGTGATGGGCTACGCCGGCGAAGGCATCATGGGAGGAGGTGCAAATAATACTCTCTTCCAATACCTCTGGATCGACAGTCAGCTGAAGGAAGCAATGGGTCATTAAGAGGAGAACACGGAGCTGGTAGCTCGAGTCTTCCGGCTCCCTTTCTCAATTGAGTATTGAGTATTGGGTGGGTCGATGAGGGGCTATATCATCAGGCGGATATTGCTGATCATCCCCACCCTATTCATAGTGACCGTCCTGGTCTTTCTCTCGGTCCGCTTCATCCCTGGCGATGTCATAGACATAATGCAATCCCAACTCGACTATTTGAATGCCCAGTTGGACCGTGAAGCTATTGAGGAGATGCTGGGTTTAGACGTGCCTGTCTATGTGCAGTACGGGCGGTGGATGGGCGGTATTCTCCTGCATGGCACCCTCGGCACCCCACTGCTGGGCGGTTCATCGGTAGAGGAAGAGATTCTTGCTAGACTACCGGTAACCATCGAGCTCGGTGTCATGGCGCTCGTCATCGGGATCCTGATAGCGCTGCCGATAGGCATCTACTCGGCCGTTCGACAGGATACGGTCGCCGACTACGCTGGGCGCACGGCGGCCGTCATCGGCCTGGCGACGCCTAACTTCTGGCTGGCAATTATGGTCATGATCTACCCGGCACTCTGGTGGGGCTGGGCGCCACCGATGCAGCTGATCAGATTTGCCGACGACCCACTGGGTAACCTTGGAATGTTCCTCATTCCGAGCCTGATTCTGGGGACGGGCATGTCTGCAGCCACCATGCGGATGACGCGCACCATGATGCTGGAGGTGCTCAGACAGGACTATATCCGGACAGCCTGGTCCAAGGGTCTGCGGGAGAAGGTCGTCATCGTCAGACACGCCGTCAAGAACGCCGTCATTCCGGTAGTTACCCTGATAGGTATGCAGTTGCCTATCCTGGTAGGCGGTTCCGTTATCATGGAGAACATATTCAACCTACCGGGCCTGGGTCGTCTACTGCTGGAAGGACTCGATAGTAGAGACTACCCAATGGTCTCCGGAGTGAACCTGGTTTTCGCCACGGGGGTGTTAGGGATCAATCTCTTGATCGACCTGCTTTATCCCTTTTTGGATCCAAGGGTCCGCTATACATAGAGTGGCCGGTCCAAGGAGACGCTCCCTGTCGATTGATGTCCTCATCAGGCTGATTAGAGAGAAGCCACTCGGTACTGCATGTGGTGTTTTTGTATTGATATTGATTCTAGTGGCTGTCTTTGCCGATGTTCTGGCCCCTTATGGGTATTCGGAAGTGCACCCGGCAGACACGCTACAGGGCTCATCAGCCCGGTATCTGCTCGGTACCGACCATTTGGGGCGAGACTTCCTGAGCCGTATTATCTATGGGGCTCGCATTTCGCTGCTTGTCGGCCTGGCGGCGACCAGTATCAATGTTGTGGTGGCTGTCCTGCTAGGCGGCACGTCAGGATTCATTGGTGGCAGATTTGACCTGGCTGTGCAGAGATTCGTCGATGCCTGGATGGCCTTCCCGGGACTCCTCCTATTGTTGACCGTGATGTCCATTGTCGGACGGGGTTTACCACAGATGATAGTGACGCTGGGGATAGCAGGAGGCATCGTCGGCTCGAGAACAGTAAGAGGCGCCGTTATCGTAGTAAAGGAGAATGACTATTTCCAGGCGGCGGAGTCGATTGGCTGTTCGAAATGGAGAACATTTAGCCAACATGTCCTGCCCAATATCATGCCTGTGGCAATCATCATATTCAGCATCAACATCGGGGGAATTATTATCTCTGAGGCTTCTCTGAGCTTCCTCGGATTCGGTCTGCCAGCCCAGATCCCTAGCTGGGGAGGTCTGCTCAGCCGGGAAGGGCGTCGGTACATGGAGGTGGCGCCGTGGCTGGGTCTCTGGCCCGGTCTTGCGCTGACGATTACCGTTTACAGCCTCAACATGTTCGGCGACGCGCTGCGGGATCTGCTCGACCCGCGGCTGCGCGGCGGTGGCGGTCGTCTCGGTGCTTTATAGCGTCGCTCCACCGTCGGCGCGACGGCATCGCTGGACGGCCGTGTCGCCGCAACCGGCGCCGCGGGCTGCACCGGATCGGAGGTTGTCAAGAACCTCGTGCCAAGCAGGCTACGCTGAGGGGGGAGCCAAGATCTAAGTGGGCAAACTAGAAGACAAGGTAGCTATCGTGACGGGAGCGAGCAGCGGGTTTGGCGAGGCCACCGCCCATCTCTGGGCGCAGGAGGGCGCCAAGGTGGTTATCGCTGACGTGCTCGTCGAGGCTGGCGAGCGGGTCGCAAAGGCCATAGAGGATGGCGGCGGCGCAGCCATCTTCGTGAAGACGGATGTCACCAAAGAGGGCGACGCTGCGAACATGGTCAAGCAGGCGGTGGGCGTGTACGGCAAGTTGGACATTCTGTTCAACAACGCCGGTATCCTCGGACCGACGGCGAAACTCCAGGAGGTCACCGAGGAGGACATCGACAGGCTGCTCGCGGTAAACCTCAAAGGTGCCGTGCTGGGTACCAAACACGCCGTACCGGCGATGATCGCGAGTGGGGGTGGCGCCATCTTGAGCACCGGGTCCGACAGCGCTTTTCGCGGTAATCGCAATGTGGCTGTGTACTGCGCCACGAAGGGCGCGATCGTAGCGTTTACCCGCGCTATCGCCATGGACTACGTCGGCAATGGCATACGCTGCAACTCCGTCAGTCCGTGCATCGGCGCGACACCGATGCACGCGAAGTGGCGGGAGGGCGACGCTGACAACTGGAACGATTTCGTCTCGCGGGAGACGCCAATGGGCCGTGCGTGTGACGTAGCGGACCTTGCCAAAGCCGCCCTTTTCCTGGTGTCGGATGACGCGTCGTTCATCACCGGCGAGAATCTGATGGTGGACGGCGGTACGATGGTCAGGGGCTACTGAGGTGACCGCGCGGGTGGGCGAACGCCGCAAGATGTTCGAGCCGATATCCATCGGCAACGTGTGGCTCAAGAACAGGGTGGCCCTGGCCCCGATCAACAACTTCCATCAGATGGATCCCACCTTCGGCACGATAACGCAGCGATGTGTCGACTACTACGTGGAAATAGCCAAAGGCGGCGTGGGCCACCTCATTACCGGTGTCTTCAAGGTAGAAAACCAGATCGAGCAGTGCATGGCGAACGGGTTGTTCGTGTGGCCCATGCTTACCGAGAAGTCCTTGCCGGAGTACCACGAGCTGACCGATTACGCTCACGCGTATGGGGTGAAGGTCTTTATTCAGCTGAGCGCTGGCCCGGGTCGCGTAACCGGGGGCAACGTAATCAAGTCCGGCATCACGCCAGTTTCGGCCTCGGCCAATCAAGCCCATTTCGTGCCGGATGTGACCTGCCGCGCCCTGGCAACCGACGAGGTCGCGCAGATCGTCGCGGCGTTTGGCCGCGCGGCGGAGCTGGTCGCCAGCGCGGGCTTCGATGGCATCGAGGTGCACGGCCACGAGGGCTACCTGATCGATCAGTTCGCTACCGCGCTGTGGAACAATCGAACCGACAAATATGGCGGCGACCTGCCAGGCCGGCTGACGTTTCCCATCGAAATACTGGGCGCCATCAAAGAAAGAGCGGCCGACTTGGCCGTCACCTACCGGTTCGGCGTCAAACACTTCATCGCCGAACCGTGGCGAGCATCCCTGCACGGAGACACCGAGCTGGGACGCGACCTCCCCGAGTCTATCGAGATGGCCAGGCTGCTCGAAGAGGCTGGCTACGACGGCCTCGATCTCGATACCGGCTGCTACGATAGCAGCTACTACGCTCATCCACCAAACTATTTCGCGCATGGTTTCACCGCCGATCTGGTCAAGCAGGTAAAAGAGGCGGTTCGCATCCCGATTCTCGCGGCCAGCAGGTTGGGCCTGCCCGCGGTCGCCGAGGAGGTGCTGAATCAGGACAAGGCGGACATCATCGTGCTGGGCAGAGCACTGCTCGCCGACCCCGAGTGGCCCAAGAAGGTGTTCGAGGGCAGGACCGAGGATGTCCGTCCCTGTATCGGCTGTCATGACGGCTGTCTGCACCGACCGCTCGCGGGCGCTCACCTGAGTTGTTCGGTGAATCCGGCCTGCGGCAGAGCGAAAGCCGCAGCGCCGGCGCTGAGCCCACCGGCCCGGCCGCGGAAGGTAGTCGTCGTCGGCGGCGGGGTCGCGGGCATGGAGGCGGCGAGGATGGCGGGGTCGCGGGGCCACGCGGTAACGCTGTATGAAAAAGCCGCAGATCTTGGCGGGCACCTGATCGCGCTCTCGATCCCGGATTTCAACCTGGATATCAGGCGGCTGTTGGATTGGTACAAGAGGCAACTCGACCAATCAGCAATCGAGATCAAGCTCGGCACCGCGGTGACCGCTGAGCTACTCAGAGAGGAGGATGCCGATGTGGTGATCGTGGCGACCGGCTCGACCTACCAGGTTCCCGAAATCCCGGGCATCAGCCAGGCACCGGCGCACACGTGCAGCGAGCTCTATCTGGACCCCGCGAAGGCGGGGGAGCACATCGCGGTGATCGGTGGTGGTCACTCCGGATGCCACGCGGCCCTGTGGTTGGCGCAGCAGGGGAAGGAGGTGACGCTCCTGGAGCAGGCATCTGCTCTTGCCACCGATGCAGTCGGCATCAACCGATCGATGCTCCTGGATATGCTGGCCGATAGCAAGGTCAACATCGCCTCCGACACGATGGTGCAGGAGGCGCGCGACGGCGAGCTGATTGCCGTTGACCGCATCTCCGGCACCCGCACGTTCGCCTGCGACACGGTGGTGTTGGCGGCCGGCATGCAGGCTGACAATGCGCTCTACAGGTCTCTGCTGCAGGAGCTGTCCGACGTGCATCTGATCGGTGATGGCAAGCAACCGCGCGGCATCCATGACGCGATCCTCGAGGGCTATGTAGTGGGAAGTACGCTATGAACGGCGGCGCGATCAAGACCGCGGTAGTCACCGGAGCCCACGGCTTCAGTGTAGTGGATTTCCATCACCTGTTTAGAGGACTGGAGGGCGTCGACTGCTACATACAGCACCTGGACGATTTCGCCTGTGCAACAGAAGCCGAGCGAGATTCCTACGACGCGGTGGTGCTGTACTTTTTTGTTCATCCCTATTCTGTCGGCGATGCGGGAAAGGGCGAGCCTCAGGACGCGGAAGAGCCCTGGTTCTTTGCCAGGAAGCCGCGGGCGGCGATCGAACACCTGGGCGACACGCAACAGGGCATCGTGGTTCTCCATCATGCCCTGCTCACCTATCCGGACTGGTCCCTACTCAACCAGATGGTCGGCATCGAGGACCGCTCATTCGCGGCCCATTTCGATCAGCATCTGCGGATCGACGTTGCCGACACTCGGCACCCGATTACCGAGGGCATCGCGTCGTGGGAAATGGGCGACGAGACCTACACCATGGCGGATGCGCAAGAGGGGAGCGAGATCCTGCTTACCACCGCACACGCGAAGAGTATGCGCACGATCGGGTGGACCCGCGAGCACAAGCAGGCCCGTGTGTTCTGTTTCCAGTCTGGCCACGACAACCAAACCTGGCAGGAGCCCGGTTTCCGGCAGGTCCTCCAACGCGGAATCCACTGGGTATCACGAAGAATCTGATTCGAAAGACTTAATCGAAGGATTTGATTACATGAAGAAGAGGTTCGCACGAAACGAGATCGTCGCGCGGCTGCGGGACACGATCGCCACCGGCAAGCCGATCATCGGGGCCGGCTGCAGCGTCGGCCTCATCGCGCGGGCGGCCGAGCTCGGCGGCGCTGATCTGATCATCTGCTACAGCACCGGTCAGTCCCGCATACGCGGGCTGCAGACGATCAACATCGATCACGCCAATCCACAGACGCTGAGCATGTACGACGAGATCAGCAACGTGGTCAGGGACACGCCGATCATTGCCGGCGTGGAGGCGTGCGACCAGACGGTCTACGATCTGGATGAGCTGTGTCGCCGATTCGTGGACCAGGGCTACGACGGGGTCATCAACTTTCCCACCCAGGGACACGGCGAGACCTTCAACCCACACACCCTGGTACAGAACCAGCAGACCGGGCGCAACCTCGGCATACCCTGGGGCTTCGCGCGCGAGGTCGAGATGATACGGACGTTCAGGGAGGGGGGCCTGTTCACCATGTGCTATGTCCACTCGGCCGAGCACGCGGCCGAGATGGTGCAGGCGGGCGTGGACGTGGTGTGCGCCCACGTCGGTGGAACCTCGGGCGGGCTGGTCGGCTTCGCCGCCAGTCCGATGACCGACGCTCTGAGCAGCGCCCAGAAGATCATGGAGGGGGCCTGGGCGGTGGACGCGGACGCCATCTGCCTGGCGCACGGTGGGCCCTTTGCCGAACCCGCGGACACCGCGGCGCTGTACGCGCAGACCGCCGCCCAGGGATTCGTCGGAGCTTCGAGCATCGAGCGCATCCCCGTGGAGAAGGCCGTGATGGGAGCGGTGCAAGGGTTCAAGAGCCACGCGATCAAGCAGCGGGAGGCAAGCCTCTCGGAAGCCGCGACGACCTGAACGTGAAGGCCGTCGTCATCGTCGGCGCCCTGGACACGAAGGGCCGGGAGCTGGCCTTCGTGAAGGACCTGGTCGAGCAGCAGGGGCTGGCCGCCCCGGTCGTCGACTTCGGCATTCTGGGTGAGCCGACCATTCCTGCGGATGTAAGCCGCGAGGAGGTGGCGCGGGCCGGCGGCGGCGATCTCGAGTACCTGCGTCGCAACAAGCTGCGCGAAGAGGCGATGCCGATCATGGCCGAGGGCCTGGCGGTGGTGGTACGACGGCTGTACGACGAGGGCCGGCTGGATGCGATCCTGGGCATGGGCGGGGGTGGTGGCACCTCGATCGCCACGACGGGCATGCGCGCGCTGCCCTTCGGCGTGCCCAAGGTGATGGTCTCCACCGTCGCCGGCGGCAACGTGCGCGCCTTCGTCGGCCCGAAGGACATCATCATGATGCCGTCGATCGTCGACGTGGCCGGCATCAACCGCATCAGCGCCAGGGTGTACGCCAACGCGGTCGGCGCCATCGCCGGCATGCTCGGCGTGGAGCCTCCTGCCAGTGAGCAGGACAAGCCGCTGATTACCGCGTCGATGTTCGGCAACACGACGGCCTGCGTCGACCGCGCCCGCGGCGCGCTCACCGACCACGGCTACGAGGTGCTGGTGTTCCATGCCACCGGCATCGGCGGACAGACCATGGAGGGCATGATCGCAGACGGCTACATCGTCGCCTGCCTCGACATCACCACCACCGAGTTGGCCGACGAGGTGTGCGGCGGCGGGGCGAGCGCCGGGCCGGAGCGCTGCATGGCCGCCTCGCGGGCCGGGATACCTGCGGTTATCGCGCCGGGCTGTGTGGATATGGCCAACTTCGGCGCCCTCGACTCCGTGCCCGAGCGGTACCGGGAGCGCAATCTGTTTCAGTGGACGCCGACCGCCACCCTGCTCCGCACCAATGCAGACGAGAACAGGCGTATCGGCGCGATGATCGCCGCTGCGGCTAACGCGTCGACGGCGCCGGTGGCTATCCTCCTGCCACTGGGCGGTGTGTCGATGCTCGACACCGAGGGCGGCGCCTTCTGGGATCCGGATGCCGACCGCGCCTGCTTCCAGGCCATCAAGAACAACCTGAAGCCGGACATCGAAGTCGTGGAGGTGGACTGCAACATCAACGATCCGGCCTTCGCCGACAGGGCGGCAGAGGTCCTGCTCGGCATGCTGGGTGGTTCATCAACGGCATCCTGAAATGGTCCACCCGAACACCAGTGTAGCGCCGCGGCGGCGGGCGGGTCTTGGCGGCGGCCGCCGGCAGCACGTCATCCACGGCGCGTGTCATGCCACCATCGTGCCGGCCCACAGCCGTTCCAGGAACCCTTCCCAGGGCAGAATGTCGATGCCGTCGGGAGTGCGCCGTGGCGCGCTCGCATTGCACACCAGGGCGGCGACACGGGGACGATGATCCCGCACGTAAGCACGCAGTGCCCGAAGGTCTCCCGGGCCGGGGTTGGCGCCGCCCTTGACCTCGATCGCCACCTCGCCCTCCCGCCCG
The DNA here is from genome assembly GCA_028821475.1 of Spirochaetaceae bacterium. GTDB lineage: Bacteria > Spirochaetota > Spirochaetia > SZUA-6 > Bin103 > Bin103. The sequence continues at coordinate 29,716 of JAPPGB010000146.1, read as the reverse complement.
AGCACGAAATCGCACTCCAGGCCCGACTTGGTGCGCCAGAAGCGCACCTCGTAGTCGCACTCCCGGTAGCTGCGGTAGGCGAGCAGTTCCATCAGCACGAAGTGCTCGAGGGCGCGCCCGAAGTCCGGGCCCGCGGCCTGCCCGATGCGGCGCCCGGTCAGGTGGCCGGCGACGCCGACGTCGAACAGGTAGAACTTCGGCGCCCGCACGATGACCGCACGCGAACGGGGGCGCCCCGTGAACGGTTCCACGAACACACCGAGCAGGGTATCCACGAGAATCTGGAAAAACTCGCGCACCGTCTTGGAGTCGACGCCGCAGTCGCGCGCCACGTTGCTGTAATTCAGCAACTCGCCTTGGCAGAACGACAGCGCTTCGAAAAACCGTGAGAACGCGGCCACATTGCGCGTCAGCCCTTCGTCGAACACCTCCTCCTTGAGGTAGTCGTCCACGTACCCGGACAGCGCCCGCCGGTGCCGCGCGGAGTCGTAGTGCTGCGGCACGAGGCCGCGATTGAGCGCGCGCAGCAGGTCGAACTCCGGAATCTCGCGCCAGCTCAGCGGATGCAGCCGGAAGCCCCATGCCCGGCCGCCGAGCAGGTTGGCTCGTCCGCGCTTCACCTTGCGGGCGCTGGAGCCGCACAGCACGAAGCTCAGGCGGTCGCTTTCGATCAGGCGATGCACCTCATCGAGGAGCGCCGGCACCTTCTGTACCTCGTCGATGATGATCGGATGCGCCCTGGCGACGGGGTCGAGGGCGCGGACGCGGTCCGCGAGCGTCCACGGAGCCCGCGTGAACTCCAGGAGCAACCGGGTATCGAGCAGGTCGAAGCGCACGGAGCGCGGGAACAGCTTCCGCAACAGCGTAGACTTGCCGGTCTTGCGGGGACCCCACAGGAACGCCGACTGGCCCTGCGGAAGGTCGATGTCGAGGATGCGCGGGTACTGCGGCAATTCGTAATGTACTCCGAAATAGTTCTACTAAATCGGAATATACCCCGAATCAGCCATCAAGTCCCGGTCACGTCATGCGAACTTGCCCTGACCGAGTTTCATGAACGGCTCGACTCGTTCGTTGAGTGGCGCCTCGCCGGTGCTGGGCGCCGGATACGCCGAGTCCATACCGCGCGCCGGCAACGCCATCGGCATGCCGGACGCCCGACGGACGCCCGCGGTGCTGCGCAGAGACTTGGCTCGCCCCGGCACCACCGGCGCGTTTGTCGCCTCATCACCGGCAAGCTCGGCAGCCCTCGGTCTGAACGGGCGAATCTCGCTACGAGGTGTGCGGGTCCCCCCAGCCGTTTGATGTTACCACGTGCTTCAGATCCGCTGACAAGCGCCTGAACGCAGAGAGACGATATAGAGGGCTGAAGTCATCGATCCAATCAGCCACTCGATATCGGTGTAACCGACGGTTGAAGCTAGTGAGACGGCGGCCACGAAGTCCGCTTGCCCGGCGCATAGCTTCGTGAAGAACTCGCTTGGGATCTGGCAACTGATCGAGTCGATGCGGGTCTGGTAAAGCCAGGGGTACGCTACCACGGGGATTGCCCGCCGCATGTCGAATCGCGCTCTCGTCGATGAGCAACCACGCCTCCGACATACGCACGGGAACTATGCAAACTGCAGGCTTTGAAGTGGCTACACTCTCGCTCAGAGCCGCTGTGACCTCCGCCAAGCGATCTTCGAAGGCAGCTCCCTCCGCGTCCCGATGGACGAAGAGCAGATCGCACGGGTAGAGTTCGATGCTCCGCTGAATACGGTCCGCGAGCGATCTTGGGGGATTCCTCAGCCTCCTCAAATCAGCAAGTGCCGGCTGAATGGGCAGCGAACCGCAAAAGACCCGCAGCAGCCACGATAGAATCGGTAGCAATGCGCGATCGGACGTCCCGTCGGACACCAGGGTGTAGTGCAGTCGATGCACAGATCGCAACTAGTGAGGGAACAAAAGGAGTTGCCGCACGTCGTCCCGGTCCACCACCCGTTTCTTGACCGGGGGGTCCGACTGCTCCTCGGACAATACCGGATTCAGATAAGGCAGGAGGTCGCCCCGTGCTGCGTGCTCACGGTCCTGCGCACGCCAAGTATCGGATAAACAGAGGAATTGCGCACTCTTGAAGCGACGGTCGGTATTGTCCACGGCCTCGATCGGCTTAACGAAAACCACGCTGTCATCCGGGACCTGCTGGAATACTACCGGCGAATGTGTGTTGACAATAACCTGGCGCAACGGATTCTCGATGCCGACAGACTGCTGAGTGTCGACGGCAATGTCCATCAGAAGCTCGAGTATGGCTGGGATCCGCTCCGGATGAATGCCATTCTCCGGTTCTTCCAGACAGAGAACACCCTGCATCTTGGGATCGCTCTCCAGAACGGACAATGCAAGAAACCTCAACGTCCCATCCGACAGCGCCCGTGCAGGATGTGAAGTCCCATCCCTGTCTCTAACGTACAACGTCAAGAGCTCTCGCTTTTCATCGAGATCTACGTAGATACCATGCACGTCGTCGATAAGTTCTCCGAGACGGTTGGCGATCTGACTATATGCTCGTAGGTTTTCGCCGTTCGGAGCAGACGGATGAATACCGGTACCAGCTTCTCGGTTGCCATTGTGCCCGTATTGTTCCGCACTACGGGCCAATCGATACAGGGTAGCAGCCAGATGCCGTCCGTCCGTGCCCATATGGGTTGGCGAAACGAATTCGTCGGGCTGCCTCATGGCACTGGGTTCCAATTGCACGAGCTGCCATGCCTCCATCTCGCGGCGAGCAGTCAGCACGGTAGGACTTTCGGTTGCATTTGCCGCCGAAAGCACCGTGCGCGGCAGATTGGCAGCCGGCCGGCTCAAGGGACGCCCGCTACTGCCGCCATCCTGATGCAGCTTGATAACCCGGTTCTGACCCTCCCCTTCGGTTGAGATGAAGTAGCGTGCGAACCTCTGTCCCTGTACCACCGACTTGCGCCAATCCTTGGCGCTGTGAGGAAATGGAAGGTGTCGTGCTGCGTCACGCTGTGCGACATGAACCAGCTCCTCCTTGACAATCTCCAGCTCTCCCGGCGCCAAGCTGTTGTTGGACTCTCGGTAGGCGAGTTCCAGAGTGTAGCGCAAGAACGTAATGCTTGCTTTGGCCTCCTGTCCCAAATCGTCGGTCGCGCTTCCGGGAACGATCATCTCCGCAACAAACTTCATGTTGTCGTCATAGCGACTGCCCACGTGATGGAACAGGTCCCGTATCTGAGCAGTACGGCTGTGTTGATCGCGGACCGAGGTGGCCGCCTCCAGGAACGTGTGGTTGGCTAGTGCACTGAGAAACCGAATTGCGTCGAAGAGGTTGGACTTCCCTGCACCATTGGGTCCGACGACGCAGGTAAATGCACCAAGGTGGAGATCCACATCAACCAGGTTCTTGAAGCCTGAAACAGAGAGACGCGTCAACATGCCGTGTGACCCAAAAGGCAGCCCCACACCTGGGCGACCACCCCTTCATCAGCGAGACAGTGTTGCCCGGCAACTCGGCGGAGTCAAGCCAGTCAAGCCGGCAGTCCAAATCAACCAAGCCCAAGCCAGCTACGCCCCACGGCCGGCAGAGGTGGGGATGCACGACTACGACAGCCGGCAACTCGCCAACACGCCAAGCAGGCGCTACGCCCGCAGTTCCAGCGGGTAAGGGTCAGCACCAAACAAGCGGTATTCGAGAGCCTCTCCTCGGGATCGGTCACCTCAACTTGGTCTGGCCGTAGATCAGGTGCAGCTTGCGGTTCGCGGCGACTGCCTCGAATACCGCCTCGGTGCCGTCGGGCCACAGCACGCGCACGTCGGCGGTATCCGAGGCGCCGAGGCCGAAGTGCAGCGCGGTGTCGTTGCCGGCGCCCAGGGACGAGCCGCTCTTCACCTCCTGCATGCGCGGGCGGCCGTCGCCAGCGGTAACGAACACCCGGGCGCCGATCGCGTCGCGGTTGACCGGCCCGCGGCCTTCGAGCCGCACCGTCAGCCAGTGGTTGTCCGCCCCCGCCAGCCCGGCGTTCCGGTACAGCGTGTAGCCGGCGTCGAAGTTGCCCACCACGAAGTCGACGAACCCGTCGCGGTCGTAGTCGGCGTACGCCACGCCCATGCTGGGGTCGGGGCGCGCCCGCCAGCTCGCCGGCGTCACCTCCACGTAGTTGCCGTAGCCGCGATTGCGGAACAACACGTTCGGGTGCGGCAGGAACAGCAGGTCGATCGGCGCCCCGGGGTCGCTGGAACGCGGAGAATACGCGGTGGCGGCCAGGAACAGGTCCAGCCAGCCGTCGTTGTCGAAGTCGAAGAAAGCCGTGCCCCAACCGACAATCCGGCCGTGCCGGTCCGCCCCCACGCCGGCCGCCTCGCTGGCGTTGCGGAAGCGGCCGTCCATGTTCTGCAGCAGCGACATCGGCTCGCCCATGTCGGAGAAGTAGAAGTCCAGGTCCAGGTCGTTGTCGTAGTCACCCACCGCCAGTCCCATGCCGTTGCGGACGGCATCGGTCCCGGTCTCGCGCGAGGCGTCGCGCCAGCACCAGCCGCCGCAGCCCGGCCCGTCGTTGCGCCATAGCACGTTGCCGACCGGGTTGTCGACCTTGTCGTTGACCACGTAGATGTCGGGGTCGCCGTCGTTGTCGAAGTCGGCGAAGCTGGCCGAGAAGGCGGCGCCGCGCAGCTTGTCGCCGAGCAGCCGCGACACGTCCGCGAAGGTGCCGTCGCCGCGGTTACGGTACAGCCGGTCACTGGTCAGGGCGTCCGCCTCCTGCGGCGAGCACTCCGGGTAGCAGGTCCAGTTGGCCACGAACAGGTCCAGGAAGCCGTCGCCGTCGTAGTCGCCCCAGGCCGCGGTGGCGCCGTTGCCGGCCGCGCCCGCTCCGGCTGCCGCGGTGATGTCGCGGAAGCCGCCGCCGGCCTCGTTCCGGAACAGGACGTTGGCGCCGTGAGTAAGCACGTAGAGGTCGCGCCAGCCGTCGTTGTCGTAGTCCGCCCAGACGGCGCCGCCGGTCCACGCGTCCGCGAGTGCCACGTCGGCGGCGTGCTCGGAGAGGGCGAAGGTGCCGTCGCCGTTGTTGCGATACAGGATGCTCGGGAGCCGGCCGCCGGCCAGGAACAGGTCGACCCGGCCGTCGTTGTCGTAGTCGCCCCAGGCCTGACCGATGCCGAGGTAGCCACCCTTGCCGTCGAACTCCCAGGCGCCGCCGTGGGGCGCGTCGATGCCGGCCGCCGCGCTCGCGTCCACGAAGATCTCCGCTCCCGGCGCCGGCTCCGCCGCCGCCGGCGTGCACGCCAGGGCCAGCGGCGCCAGGCTCAGCAGCAGCCGCGCCCCGTTCGAATACAACCGGAGTTCCGCCACGGGCTGCTGCTACGTCGTGCGCGCGCCGAGCACCTCGGGGTTGACGATGGCGCGCGGCGGCCGCCCGGTCAGACCCGCCGCGATCCTCGGCCGCATGCCGGCGCGGGTGTCGCCTGCCGTCAGGATCCCGGCGGCTTCAGCACGCCGATGTCGCAGGTGCCGGCGTCGCAGTACCAGATCTCCTCGCCGCCGCGCACCGTCATGCCGTGCACCTCGTCCGGCTCGGCGACCCGGAACACGTCCACGAAGCGCCCGCTGTGGGTGTCCATCAGGTGCACCGCTCCCGACGACGTGTCCGACACCCACAGCCGGCCGTCCCGGTTCCAGCCGATGCCGTGGATGCGCAGCCCCGGCGCCACCAGCGAGCGCACCTCCGTCCAACTGGCCGCGTCCATCACGTGCAGGCGCTGCGTGGGCGGCGCCGCCAGGTAGACCAGACCGTCGCGCCACTCGATGCCGTGGCTCGACGACGGTTTCCACGGCGGCGGTGTGGTTTCGACCATGGCCGCCACTCCCTTGCCGGGGTCCGGGTAGCGCGCCAGCTCCTCGCCGGTGCGCGGGTCGTACTTCACCACCTCGAGCTGCCAGGTGGAGGTGATCCACACGTTGCCGTCGCCGTCGAGCGTGATGCCGCTCGAGTGCTCGGTGCCGGTCTGGAATTCGTGCCGCACCGCGCCCGTCTCCCAATCAAGCTGGTGCACCTTCAGGTTGGTCTGGTCGATGCACCACAGTCCGTCGTCCGCCGCCTGCAGGCCGTTGGGCTGCGGGCCGGGGGCCTTGAACCGCTTTTCCACCGCGGCCGTGTATTTCAGCGTGTCAGGTTTGTCAGGGTTATGGTTGTCGCTCATTCAGTCATCTCCTTCCGAAAGAATTTGTTGGTCCGGCCGCACCGTGACCGGTGTGCCGGCATAGGTGGTAACGTTCTCCGCTGCGAAGATCCGGTCCACCTCGGCACGAATCTCATCGCTCAGCTTCCAGCCCGCCGCCCCGACGTTCTCGCTCAGCTCGCGCCCGTTGCGCATGCCGACCAGCGCCACCGTCACCGGCGCGTGGTCCAGCACCCACGCGATGGCGAGCTGTGCCAGCGTCCTGCCATGCGCGGCGGCCAGCTCGGCCAGCCGCGCGCCGACCCGCAGCCGGTCGCGGAACGGCGCGCCCCGGAACAGCGGCAAGCCGAACGCGCTGCCCTCGCTGCGCCAGTCGTCGTCGCCGAACGACGTGTCGGCGCCGAACGCGCCGGTCAGCAGGCCGAAGCCCAGGGTGCCGTAGGACATGAACCCGACGCCGTTGGCCGCGCACCACGGCAGGATCTCCGGCTCCACCCGCCGGTCGAACAGGTTGAACGGAAGCTGGTTGGTGGCGATGCGGCCGGCGCCGCCGGCCATCCGGCACTCCTCCAGCATCGCCACGTCGTGGTTCGATACGCCGTAGTAGCGGATCTTGCCGTCGGTCCGCAACCGCTCCAGCGCGCCGATGGTCTCGGCGATCGGCGTGTCGAAGTCGCGGTGATGGATCAGCAGCAGGTCGATCACGTCGGTGGCGAGCCGCTGCAGGCAGCCCTCCGCCGCCCGGATGGTGTGCTCGTAGCTGCCGTCGCGCGGCCCGATCCGGTCGCGCCAGTCCAGCGTCTCGTCGTCACTGAGCCGCTCGCACACCTTGGTGACCAGGGTCACCTCCCGGCGCCGCGCGCCGAGCGCCTTGGCGAGCAGCCGCTCCGAGTGGAACGGCCCGTACACGGCCGCGGTATCGAACAGCGTGATGCCGTGGTCGATGGCCGCCCCGACCGCACGGCTGGCGGCAGTGGCGTCGATCTTGCCGTACATGGTGCCGCTCATCTCCCAGGTGCCGAAGCCGATCGGCGAGGTAGCCAGCTCGGTATCGCCGAACCGCCGCTGCTCCATGTTCACCCCCTCTTGCCGGACAACTTCTTCGCGCGCACGCCGAAGCGTCCGCCGCCGCCCCGCATGCGCGGGTCCAGTATGTCGCGCAGGGCATCGCCGAAGATGTTCACACCATACACCACCAGCGCCAGGGCCACGCCCGGCCACAGGGCCATCCACGGGGCCACGAACATGTACTGGCGCGCGCTGCCGGACAGCATGCTGCCCCAGCTCGGATACGGCGGCGGCATGCCGAAACCGAGGAAGCTCAACGCCGCCTCGATCAGGATCGCATCCGGCACGCGTACCGAAAACAGCATGATGATCGGCGCCATGATGCCCGGCACAATGTGCCGGAACAGGACGCGGGCGGTACGGGAGCCGATCGCCAGCGCCGCCGCCACGTAGACGTTCTCCTTGGCGCTGATCACGGCGCCCCGGATGATCCGGGAACCGCCTACGCCGAGCACCAGCGACAGCACGACCACGATCGGCACCACGCCGCGGCCCACGATGGACAGCACCACCATCATCCAGATCAGGCCCGGCAGCGACATCCAGGCATCCACGAACCGCTGCACGATGATGTCGAACTTGCCGCCGACGTAGCCGCTGACCAGGCCGATCGCCACCGAAATGACGATGCTCACGGCGCTCGCCGCCAGCCCCATTCCCATCGAGATGCGGGCGCCGATCACGACCCGGCTGAACACGTCGCGCCCCAATTCATCCGTACCCAGCCAGAATTCCGCCGACGGCGGAGTCAGGTTGGTCGGCGTGCCCTCGTTCATGCCGTACGGCGCCAGGACGTCGGCAAATACCGCCATCAGCAGGAACACCAGCGTGATGGCCGCACCCACGGTACCGAGCGGCTTCTCGCGTACCAGTCGCACCGCGCTGTCCGCCAGCAGGCCGCGCGGCCGCTTGCCGGCCACCGTCCCACTACTCATAGCGAATCCGCGGGTCCAGGAAGCCGTAGCTCAGGTCGATCAGGAGATTGGCCAGCACGACGGTGGCGCCGAACAGGAGCAGCACTCCGCTGATCACCGGGTAGTCCCGGCTGATGGTGGCCTCCACCGTGTAGCGGCCGACGCCCGGCAGCAGAAATATCTGTTCTATCACGACCGTGCCCCCGAACAACAGGGGCAACTGCAGACCGATCAGGCTGACCACCGGGATGAGCGAGTTCTTCAGCGCATGGCGCAGCACCACCGCCCGCTCCCGCAGCCCCTTGGCCCACGCCGTCCTGACGTAGTCCTGCCTCAGTACTTCCAGCATCATTGTCCGGGTCAGTCTCATGGTCCACCCCGACAGCACCATGCCGAGGACGATGGCCGGTACGATGAACTGTCCCAGGTTGCCGAGCGGATCCTCGACAAAGGGAACGAGCCGCAAGGGCGGCATGTAGCGGAACCACAACGATCCGAACACCACCACCAGGATCCCGATCCAGAAGTAGGGAACGGCGATGAACGCCATCGCAATGCTGCGCGCGATATAGTCACCGATCGTGTCCTGGCGCAGGGCCGAATACATGCCGATCGGCATCGCTATCAGCAGGCCCAGGACCAGGCCCATCAAGCTCAGCTCGACGGTAACCGGCAGCCTGCGTTTCAGCGCCTCCAACACCGGCACCCCGGTCCACAGCGAGGTGCCGACGTTGCCCTGCAACACCCCATTGAACCTGGCGTTCCGGGCACCCGCGTCCGACGCTGCATCGTGCTGCGGAAGGACGCCCAGCCAACGGCCGTACTGGATGTGGATCGGTGTATCGAGTCCCAGGTCGCGCCGTATCGCCGCCCGGGTCTCTTCCGACATGCCGGTCTGCGCCCGCATCATCATCACGTCCACGACGTCGCCCGGTATGAAGCGAACCGACAGGAACACGATGATGCTCGCAATGAACAGGGTGGGAATGGTGAGCAGCAGTCTTCGGATCAGGTAGACACGCACGCCGACTCCGAGTTGATCACCGCATTGCAAAGAAGGGGCGAGGCGCGCGGCCCCACCCCTTCTCGATCAAGATTCCCTTGTCCTGCAAGAAAGGCCTTTAGTATCCCATTTCCTTCTTCAGCGCCCGGTCGATCCAGACGCGTGCGCCGATCGGCCCGACGCTCACGAAGCCGGTTTCGATCTCGCCGAAGTAGTTCTTGACCCACGGCCACGCGTAGGTGATGTCGTGTCCGTCGCCGAGCGGCATGATGGTGGCCGTCGCGATGCACCTGGTGAACAGTTCGCGCCCCATCGCCGCCATCTTGTCGTAGTCCATCTCCGCCATGGCCGCGGCGAACAGTTCGCTGTACTCGGGATCGTCCAATCCGGTTACCGCGTAGGTGTGCTCTCCGGCACACTTGGAGAGGTGGAACGGGATCATCGTGTTCCCGTTACCGAACACCAAGGTGCCCTTGTACCGGTCCGCGTCGTCAGCGGGGTTGAGCATCGGCCAGAGCGCCGCTCCCTCGTGGACGATCACCTCCGCCTCGACGCCGATCTTGGACCACTGGTCCTTGACCGCTGCCGCAAGGGTGGGCCACCCGAGAATGTCGGCCGTGTTCAGGATCGTCTTGAAGCCGTCGGGATAGCCGGCGTCCGCGAGCATTTTCTTTGCCCGCTCGGGATCGTAGGTGTACAGTTCCCGGCTCGATTCCGGCAGTTCCTCGAACGGCACGAACAGGCCGGCGGCGTCCTCACGCAGCGGATGGGCATGGAGGTCGTACTCCTGGAAGAAGTTCTTTGCCACCGTGTGCTGGTCGGTGCCGAGGTGCATCGCCCGCCGCACGTTGATGTCGTTGAACGGTTCGCTCGTCGCGTTGAAGCCGACCTGGTAGATGGAGGCACGCGCGTGCCGGTACTTGACCAGTTCCGGACTGGTCCGATCCAGAGTCGCCTCGCTGACCACGTTCAGGTTCGTGTCCCAGTCGATCTTGCCGGTCCTCAGGGCGGCCAGCCGCGTCGACTCGTCGGCGATCAGGGGCAGCACGAACTCGTCCGTGAACGGCAACTGGTACTCCTTGCCGTCGATGGTCGTCGTGTCCCAGTAGTTAGGGTTCCTGACGAACGCGACGGTGGACCCTTGCACGAAGTCGACCAGGATGTAAGGACCGGTTCCCACCTGGTTCTGCCAATCCTGGATGCCGCCCGGAGCGTCGAACGTTTCCGGAGCCACGTGGTGAGCGAACGTGCCGTAGCCGAGATCGAACGGCCAGAACGAGTATCCCTGGTTGAATTCGACCACGAAGCGGTGGTCTCCGTCCGCGTACACCTTGTCGATGTAGTAGTAGTCCGAGGCGTGGCTGCTGTTCCTGAACCGTTCCAGGTGATGGACCGCGTCGGCGGCGACGAACTCCCTCGGCTCCATGCCGATGTGCTCATTACCGGTCCACATGACGCCCGGACGGATGTGGAAGACGATGCCGGGAGGATCGCTGGTGATTTCCCAGCTCTCGGCAAGCTGACCGCGCGTGAACTGCAGCGGGACGAACTCGATGACGCTGAACTTGTACTCGCCGGAGCCGCGCGGCCCGTGTGTGTCCACGTCTCCCACCAGGAGGCTCTCGGAGAAGGGACTCTGGAAGGTGTTGGTCACGTACTTGCCGAGCGTTGCGTCCCATCTCACGCTCTCGTCGTGCGTCTTGAACGTGACCACGGTGAGCGTGCCGCCGTACTGCGGCTCGCCGGGCGCAGCCGCGGCCGCCGCCGTTCCCTCCTCGCCCGCCGCGGCTGCCCACAGCGGCAGAGCGGCCAAGCTGAACAGAAGTGCGGCCAAGACCACTGTCTCGAGTGCGAAAGTCCTCATGAAGATCCTCTCCTTGCTTATTAACTCCATGAATCTGACTCTCGCACGCCCCCCCTCACCGGTCAAGCCGCTCTCGGAAACAGCACCCCATCGGCGGCGGAATACCCGCCGCTCACGCCTGCTCCGGGTCGATGCCCGACCGGCGCAGCAAGGCCGCCAGGCGTTCGGCGCGCCGGTGTTCCTCCTCGGCGCGCCGGTGTTCCTCCTCGGCGCGCCGGCTTTCCTGCTCGGCACGGCGGCTTTCCTCCTCAGCGCGCCGGCTTTCCTGCTCGGCACGGCGGCTTTCCTCCACCACCAGGTGCTCCGCGTGCTCGGCACGCTCCTTGCCCATCGGTATCAACACGTCGTGCTCGTCCGTCCAGCGCAGCCACCCGCTCCACCACACGCCCTCGAACTCCCCCTCCCACAGCCGCATGCCCAACCGCAACTCCGGGAACCGGGGTGACTCCTGCCGCCGGTAGTCCCCGTCTCGCAACCGGTATACGCGCAGGTCGTCCCGCATCACGCGGTGAAACGGATCGTGGATCACGTAGTAAGCCACGCCCATGCGTGCGTACCTGAGCCGCTTGCTGCCAACCTCGTTGCCTTTCTGGTTCGACACGATCTCCACCACCAGGTCCGGCGGCTTGCCGAACTCCCACACGAAGTAGGAGCGGTGCCTCTTCTCCCAGAAGTTCTCGTGCACCTGCACGTCCAGGCTCAGAAACACGTCCGGCACGATCGCCGGGTTGCGCGGCTCCGGAAACACGCCGACGTTGGCAGCCGCCACAAACGTGCGCCCGCCCCCCGGACCGGCCCACGAACTGTACAGCGGCTCGGTGAGCAGGCGCTGCTGTTTCTCGGAGGGCATGTTGTCCACCGGCGTATCATCCTCGGTTACCAGAGATTCGATGTTGACGTTCAGCGGCGGCGGCGGAGCGGCTACCCCTGCCGCCCGGACCGTGGCGGCACGCGCCACGCTCAAGGCCGGCCTCGCCAGCACCCCGCCCGGCGGGGCAGCCTCCGCTCCCGGAGCGCTGGATTGCGGGTCAAGCGCAGAATGACCGCTGTGGGGGGTAGCCGGCTCCATGTACCGGCCAGTATAGACCGAGCAAGCAGGAACGGCCACTCTCCCTGTCCGTCGTTCCGCAACTCCGACACGGTCGAAGTCGAGGAAGGCGCTCCTGGAGCCGACAACCTGCCATACTGCCCCCGCGCCGGCCACATCGCCGGCGTTGCGGAAACGCGATCCCCGCAACGGGCTCGGCGCGTGCGGTTGGTGCGGTTGTCGTACCGTCCCGTTTTCGTCTACGCTGCCGGCAAGCTGAGTTACTATCGGCAACCGGCTTCGGAGGGAACAAGTGAGCGATACGAAAACTGCAACCTACAAGGTATTGGGCACGCGCCCCGTGCGTCACGACGGCGTCGACAAGGTAACCGGGCGCGCCAACTACGGCGCCGACTTCCACCTGCCGGGCATGCTGCACGGCAAGGTGCTGCGCAGCCCGCACGCGCACGCGCGCATCCGCTCCATCGACACCGCCGCCGCGGCGGCGCTCGACGGCGTGTTCGCGGTCGTGACCGGCAGCGACTTTCCGGCCGAGACCGCCAATCCGGTGAGCGCCGAGGTGGTGATGTGCCGCGGCCACGTGCGCTACCAGGGCCAGCCGGTCGCCGCGGTGGCGGCCGCCACCCCCACCGTCGCCGACCAGGCGCTCGGCCTGATCGAGGTCGACTACGAGGTGCTGCCGTGCGTCACCGACGTGTGGGAGGCGGCGCAGGGCACGGTGATCATCGATCCCGAGCTGCGCACCGACGGCGACGAGTCGGCGCCGCCCTCCAACATCTCCAACACCAACGTGTTCGACGCCGGCGACGTGGAGGCGGGTTTCGCCGCCGCCGACGTGATCATCGAGCACGAATTCGACAGCGCCACCATCCACCAGGGCTACATCGAGCCGCACGCCTGCGTCGCCCGCTGGGGCGAGGACGGCAACGTGCTGCTGTGGGTGTCCAGCCAGGGCCACTTCGCGATCCGCGACCTGACCGCCGGCCAGCTCGGCATCGCGCCGTCGCGCATCAAGACCATTCCCGCAGAGATCGGCGGCGGCTTCGGCGGCAAGACCACGGTGTTCCTGGAGCCGGTGGCGATCCTGATGGCGGAGAAGACCGGCCGCCCGGTGAAGATGGTGATGACGCGCGAGGAGGTGTTCACCTCCAGCGGCCCCGCCCCCGGCAGCCACATCCGCCTCAAGATGGGCGCCACCCGCGACGGCCGCATCACCGCCGTGGACGCCGACCTGTGGTACGAGTCGGGCAGCTACCCCGGCCCGCTGATGGGACTGGGGATGATGTGCCTCACCGCCCCCTACGAGGTCGACAACTACCACATCAAGGGCTACAACGTGCTGGTCAACAAGCCGTTCATGCGCCCCTACCGCGCGCCGCTGGCGCCCAACGCCGCGCACGCCACCGAGTCCATCATCGACGAGATCTGCGAGCAGATCGGCATGGACAAGATCGAGTTCCGGCTCAAGAACGCCGCCAAGGAGGGCACCAAGGCCGCCTACGGCCCGGTCTACCCGCAGATCGGCATGGTCGAGACGCTCGAGGCCGCCAAGGCCCATCCCCACTACAGCGCACCGCTCGGCCCGGGCCAGGGACGCGGCGTCGCCAGCGGGTTCTGGATGAACATCGGCGGCGACGCCACCGCCAACATCTCCGTGCTGCCCGACGGGCGCGTGTCGCTGATCACCGGGCGCCCCGACATCGGCGGCTCGCGCGCCGCCCAGGCCATGGTGCTGGCCGAGGAGCTCGGCATCCCGGTGGACGAGATCAACCCCTCCATCGGCGACTCCGACACGGTCGGCATGAACGGCATCTCGGAGGGCAGCAGCACCGCCTACGCCAGCAGCATGGCGATCCACGAGGCCGCCGGCAAGCTGATCGACCTGCTGCGCGACCGCGCCGCCCAGGTGTGGGAGGTGGACAAGGAGCGGGTCACCTGGCAGGACGGCGCCGCGCACTGCAACGGCGGCAGCAACGGCTCCGAGGAGCCGCTGTCGCTGCGCGACCTGGCCGGGAGCTCGTCGCAGACCGGCGGTCCGCTCGGCGCCGAGGCGGCGATCAACGCGCGCTTCGCGGCGCCGGCATTCGGCACCCACATCTGCGACGTGGAGGTAGACCAGGACACCGGCAAGGTGGACGTGGTGCGCTACACCGTGTGCCAGGACGCCGGCCGCGCGCTGCACAAGAGCTACGTGGAAGGCCAGATGCAGGGCGGCGCCGTGCAGGGCATCGGCTGGGCGCTGAACGAGGAGTACCTGTTCGACGAGGACGGCGTGATGGAGAACGCCGGCTTCCTGGACTACCGCATGCCGGTGGCGCTCGACCTGCCGATGATCGACACGGTGGTGGTGGAAGTGCCCAACCCCAAGCACCCGTACGGCGTGCGCGGGGTGGGCGAGAACGCCATCGTGGCGCCGCTGGCGACGGTGGCCAACGCCATCGCCGACGCCACCGGCGTCCGCCTGCGCCAGGTGCCGATGTCCCCGGACCGCGTGCTGGCAGGCATCCTCGCCCACAAGGCCGCCAACGGCTCGTAACCCGGCCCTCCGGGGTTGTCCCCGGTGGACGCTTGCAGCCATGGCCCACGAATTGCTGGAATTGCCAGACGTGAGTTGACAGAGTACGTTGGACGCATCACCGTTGCGTTACGCCCCGTTGGGGCGTTTTGCGTGCGGCCCCGTTGGGGTCAATTGAACGCGGGCCCCGTTGGGGCCCGTTTCTTTCCTGTGCGTCTGATGCAACTCCGGTCGTCGCTCCCGTAATCCGCCACAGCGGTGCGGCAACCTTATAGTGGTGACCGCATGACGATGTCGCCCATGAACGTGACAATCGAAACCACGGACGATCCTACGATGATCGTAGAGCTGCTTCGGGAGGTCCACGAAGAGCACCGACAGCGCCGACCCGATTGGTTCAAGCCGTTCGAGCGGTCAGCGGCGCTGGAGGGACTACGCTTCCTCCTGTCGCGTGACGGCGCGCAATTGCTCGTGGCCCGCCTCGAAGGCGTCTGCGTAGGGTATGCGATGGTGTGTGACTTGGTGAGAGCAGAGAATCCGTTTCGGTATGCCAGCCGGTCGCTGACGGTCGACCAGATGGCGGTGGCCGGCACGCACCGTCGGCGGGGGATCGGCGCGCTTCTGATCAACAGGATCCGAGCCGAGGCCGCGCGACGAGGGGCGGAGCGCATCGAACTCCACGTGTACACGGACAACTACCACGCCCGACGATTCTACGAGGCGCACGGCTTCGCCCGCTTCCAGGACCTGATGGAGTCGAGTACGTAAAGCCTCCTCGTCAATTGACCTGCCTGACGGACGGCAGTACGATCGGCAACATGGGTGGGAGCGATGGTAGGAGCGCACGGACACCACGGAACAGATGCCCGTTGGCGAATTCCGATGACCGGAAATGACGTAGGGCGCCGCCTGTGACCCGTGAAGTGTCCACCCTCGGTGCGTACACGTTCGCCGATGCGGCGCGCTACGTCCGGGCCCCCGTAGCTACCGTTCGAGCTTGGTTTCTTGGCATGAATACCGGCTGGGGACAGTTCCAGCCAGTGCTGCAAATGGACGACTCCAGGCGCCGGATGCTGTCGTTTCGCAATCTGGTCGAGCTTCACGTGCTCAACTCGATACGGAAGCGTCACCGCGTAACGCTTTATCGGGTCAGGATAGCTATCGAAATCCTATCTGCCGTCTGGGAGTCGAAACACCCCCTGGCAGAACAAGACATCCTCACCGACGGGTACGAGTTGTTTGCTCGTGTGTCGGGCTTGTTGACCAACGTCAGCGACTATGAAAAGCAAACGATACTCGACGAGGTGCTGAGGGCCGCTCTACAGAGAATCGAACGGCACCCTGCGGGGGGGGCTCGCAAGCTGTTCCCGTTTCCCACTGCCGAAATCGAGTCGGCTGAGCCACGGACAATCGAAATCAATCCATCGGTACAGTTCGGCAGGCCGTGTCTTGCCGGGACCGGCATACCGACGGAGATACTGTACCAGCGGCTCAGGGGCGGAGATGAGGTAGATGTCCTGGCTCGCGACTATGAGATGCCTAGCGAAGAGATTCGAGAAGCTATCCGTTTCGAGCAGGATCTTCGCGGTGTTCCTTCCGCGGCATAGGACAAGCGATTTACACCTTTCTCGTTGATCGCTGCCTGGGCAGGTATACCGTTCCTGAAGCCTTGCGGGCTCTGGGCCACGGAGTCGAGCTTCACTCCGATCACTTCACCGCCCGCGAGCAGGACGATTCAAAGTGGCTGGCTCTGGCGGGCAGCAATGGGTGGGTCGTACTGAGCGGGGACAACAGGGTTCGTCACGCGGATATCGAGTTGCAGGCCGTCAGGGATCACCGAGTCCGGTACTTCGCGTTTCGGAACAACAACATCTCGGGACAAGACCAAGCACAGTTGCTGCGCAAGCATGATTCGCGCATTCGCCAGATATTGAGCACCCGGCTCCCTCCATACATCGCGCGGATCACCAGGAACACGGTACGGATCGTGTTTCCCTGACCACCGCCGCCGCCCGCTACGGGCATGGCGCTACTCGGGTGGTGGGGTTGCCTCCATCGGGCCTACCTGCCGGCGCCGGTCGATCAGGGCGCCGTTGGGGACGATCACGCCGTTCACGTTGCCGAGCGTGGCGTGGGTCCGGAAGCCGAGCAGCCCGAGCAACTCGGGCGAGGCCTCCTCGTACAACTCGTCGAGCAGCGACAGGGTGAAGTTCTCCTGCGGGCGGATCCACGGGCGGCAGAAGTAGCCGAGCAGCAGGTGCCGCCGGCGGGCGGTGCGGTTGGCGCCGGTGCCGTGCCACAGGCGCCCGTCGAACATCACCATCGTCCCCGCCGGCCCGGTGGCCGCGACGCTCTCCACCTCCGGCTTGTCCCCGGGCAGCTCCGGCCACAGGTGGCTGCCCGGCACCAGCCGGGTGCCGCCGTTCGCTTCCGAGTGCTCCTCCAGCATCCAGGCGGTGTTGACCACCACCCGGATCGGCAGCGAGCGCGGCGTGTACCCCTGGTCCGAGTGCAGCGCCATCGGCTCCCCGCCCGGCGCGGCAATGTTTGCCGTGAGGCTCGACAGGGTGTAGTCCTTGCCCAGCAACTCCGGCAACAGCTCGCGCAGCACCGGGTGGAACAGCAGGTCGCGGAACATCTCGCCCTTGTTCACCAGGTTCCACACCCGCTGATTCAGCTTCAGCTCGCCGTTGTCGAAGTGCCCGATCCCGGCCGCCTCCTCCGCCGCGGCCTGAGACCGCAGCCGCTCCCGGCACTCCCGCACCTGCTCCGCCGTCAGCGCGTTCGCGATCATCGCGTAGCCCCACACCGCGAGGTCCCTCCGCGCCGTCTCCATATCCTCCGTCAGACTCGGCACCGCCGCCGCCCGCGAAACATCGCTCATACCACTTACCCTCCTCGCCCCTGACCCGCGCCCGAGGGCATGGTCCAGACGATCCTACCAATCATAGTCACGTACAAGGCTCGTGCGAAATCGCAGGTTTGGGGTTGACAGCTCGGGCCGTATACTCTAATTTTCAGAGTATACGGTATTCGAGAGCTATCTCGGATCGAGAGTCACGGGAGGAACAGATGACTACTACCGGCAACCTCAGGGAAGACATCGCGTACGTGCGCGCCGCGGCCGAGAGGGCGGGTGCCGCAACAGTTCCGTCGATCTACGTGGTGTGGGCAGTGATCGGCCTGTGCGGCTTCGCGCTGGCGGACTTCGTGGACGACGGGCGTTGGGTAGGACGGTTCTGGGCGGTGGCGGGCCCCGCCGGGTTCGTCATCTCCGCATTGCTCGGCTATCGCGCCGGCCGCAACGCCGGACAGGGAAGCGCGCGGATCGGCGCGCGCTGGGGATTGCACTGGCTGGCATTCATGGCAGCCGGCGCGCTCGGTGCCGCCCTGGTCGCGGCCGGGCACCTGCCGTGGTCCGCATTCGGTTCGCTCGTGGTGCTGCTGCTGGCCCTGTCGTACTTTCATGCGGGCCTGTACCTGGACCGCCGGATGCTGGCGATCGGCGTGGTGCTTGGTGCGTGCTACCTGGTGACGTTGTTCGTACCGGGGTACCAATGGACCCTGGCCGGCGTCCTGGTGGCGGTTGCGCTCGTCTGGCAGGCGATCCTCGGAGCGCGGACACAAGATGCCGCCCGCTAGGCTGGCACGCGCCCCGAAACCGCCTGCGGCGCTGCGGAGTGACGATGCCTGCTGATCCCGACGTCCCCAACCTGGACGAGCTGGCGGCGCTGAATGGCCTGCTTCAGCATCGCGTCCGGCTGGCGATCTGCGTGCTGCTGTCCAAGTACGACGCGATGTCGTTCCGCCGGCTGAAGGAAGTGCTGGAGGAGAAGGACGGCAGCCTCGGCACCCACCTGCGCAAGCTGGAGGACGCCGGCTACCTGGCGGTCGACAAGACTTATCGCGAACGGCGCCCGGTCACCTGGTACCAGCTTACCGCCGCCGGCCAGCAGCACCTCGCGCAGCACATCGAGAACCTGACCCGGCTCATCGACCGCGCCCGATGAGCCGGGCCGTCGCGTCAGGAGGACAGGCCCACACAGCGGTCATGGAGCTGCGACTCTACTCGTGCTCGGCCGGCACCGGGGTGGGTTTGTGCACGGCGGCGCTTTGGGTATCCTGCCGGGCATGGCCACAGCTACTGTCCAGGTCGGCGCCGAGCAGCGGCGCTGCACGCCGTTCACGGTAAGCAACGACCTCCTCGACCGCCCGAGCGACCTGCGCACCCGCGCGCTGGAAGACGGCTACCTGTTCATCCGCGCCCTGGTGCCGGACGAGCCGATCGTGCGCCTGCGCCGGGACATCGCGGTGATCCTCGACGGCGCCGGCTGGCTCGACGACGGCACCGACCCACTGGACGCCGTCTCCACCCAGGAAGCGAAGCTGAACCGGACGCCGGAGTACATCCCCATCTACGACGCCATCCAGAAGCTGGAGTCGTTCCAGACCATGGCGCACGAGCCGGCGCTGCTGGAGGTGGCCGAGGCGTTGCTCGGCGAACGCGGCATGCCGCAGCCGAGCACCATCGTGCGGGTGATGTTCCCGAACACCCTGGAGCATACCACGCCGCCGCACCAGGACTTCGTTCTCGTGCAGGGCACGCCCGAGGTGTGGACCGCGTGGATACCGCTCGGCGCGTGCCCGATCGGCCTCGGCGGGCTGGCGGTGCTGCGCGGCTCGCACCGGCGCGGCATCCTGCCGGTGCACGAGCGCCAGGGGGCCGGCGGCCTCGGCGTGAACGACGAGTGCCTCGACGGCGAGTGGGTGACCAGTCCGTTCGAGCGCGGCGACACGCTGTTCTTCCACAGCAAGACCGTGCACCAGGGCCTGCCCAACGTGACCGGCAACCGCATCCGGCTGTCGGTCGACTACCGCTACCAGAAGATGACCGACAAGATCATGGAAAAGAACCTCGGCGTGCACCAGGGCCGGCTCACCTGGCCGGAGGTATACGCCGGCTGGAAGTCGGACCGCTACCAGTACTACTGGGAAGGCTACCAGCGCGAGGTGGTGGAGCGAGAGCCGTCCCCCGAGTTCCGCGGCTGAGTACCGGGCCGCGGCGCTTCTGATACCGTGCGCCGCGCCGCGCACCGAAGCGCTCAAATCGGAAGCACCGCGGGCTTCAGGCCGGCCTGACGGAGCGCCGGCGCCGAAGCGCGTGGCCGGATGGCAATGCCACGAGTCGGACGGCGCACGCCGCGAGCCGGCGCCGTAGCGCGCCGGCTGAAAGCGCCGTCCGGGGCAGCGCCGCCGCGTTGCTACCCGACCGGCATTTGGTACACACGTATGGCGTTGTCGCGGAGCACCCGGCGGCGCTCGTCCGCCGACAGCGGCGGCGCGGCGTCCATCATGGTGTCGAACGCATCGCGGTAACTGCCGCCTACCAATTCCGGCGGCCAGTTGCTGCCCCACAGCAGCCGCTCGATGCCGAACGCCTCGAACAGCACCCCGGCGGCGCGGCGCAGCTCGTCCGGGTCGCAGCGCGGATGGCAGTGCAGGAAGAACGACGAGTACTTCACCACCACGTTGGGCAGCGCCGCCAGCGCGCGCACGTGCCGCTCCCACACCTCCAGGCCGCCGTCCCGGAACGGCGGCAGGCCGCAGTGGTTGAGCACGAAGGGCAGGTCCGGATGGCGCCGCGCGAACACCCCGACCGCCGGAATCAAGTGGTGCTGCACCAGGATGTCCAGCACCAGCCCGCGGCGCAGCAGCTCGCGCGCACCGCGGTCGGCGTCCGCGTCCTCGCCCCACCGCTCCGGCGGCAGCGCCGGCTGGCTGCGGATACCGAGAAACCACCGCTTGCCGGCGTAGTCGTCCAGCCACGCGCCGAGGCGCGGCGAGGTGATGCCGTAGCTGCCCACCAGGCCGAGCACGTCGGCGTGCCGCTCGCACAGCGCGCCCCACTGGAGGTTGTGGCGGTGCGAGTCGGGCGCCGCCCCCACGATCACCGCGCCCTCGGCGCCGACCGCCGCCAGCTCCGGGCGCAGGTGGTGCGGCAGGTAGTCGCGCCGCAGGTAGTCACGCCCCGCGAACCAGCCGTCGTAGCCGCGGTAACCGGCCAATTCCCAGAAGTGCACGTGGGTATCGATCGCCCTGATCATGACAAGCGAGTGTGGCGGATGCCCGCCGGCCGTGTCACTACACGAATCGCCATCGACAATCGATGCAGGTGGCGCTTGCCTTCCCACCCGACTGTAACCGTTGTGGAATGATCGGTCTGATCCATGGTATGGTCGGTGCCATGGCTGAACCTCCGACCACCGCTGCCCGGCCGTCCACCGAGCATCACGCACCGCCGCTGGAGTTTCCCGGGTGCCGGCCGGTGCCCATGACGCGCGCCGAGATCGAACACTGCGAGCGCCGCATCGAGTACTGGGACGCCGCCACCGAGACCGCCATGGTGTGCGATCCGGTCTCCGTCTACCACGAACAGCCGGGGCAGGTGCTGGCCGCGCTGCTCCGTACCATTGCCCACCTGCGCGGCGCACCCATCGCAACGTTCGGCGCCTCCGACCTGCTGCTGCGCGACGCCCACGGCGCGTGGCGGCGTATCCTGGAGGCCGACCAGAGTGTCTACCTGCACCCGCGCACCACGCGGCCCGAGGGCGCCAGGATCGAAGTGGGCAGCGACACGCTGCCGGACGTGGTGCTGGAGGTCGACAACACCACCGACGTGCGCCGCGGCAAGCTGTCGCTGTACGAATCGTGGGGCTTCCCGGAGGTGTGGGTCGAGGTGCCCGACCAGTACTCCCCGAGCCGCCCGGTAGGCCTGCACCCGGGCCTGACGATCTACCTGCTGGAGCACGGCAGCTTCCGCACCGCCGCGAGCAGCCGGGCCTTGCCGGGCTGGACGGCGGAGGAGATCCACTTGGCGTTGAACGAGCGCGAGGTGTCGTATGCCACCATGGCCGCGTTGCGCAGGATCGGGCGAACGCTGGGAGCCGTGCAGGGAACCGGCCCGGATGACGACCCGCTGCTGAGCGCCTTGCGCCGCGAGAGTCGTGCGGAGGGCCATGCGGAGGGCCATGCGGAGGGCCATGCGGAGGGCCATGCGGAGGGCCATGCGGAGGGCCATGCCGAGGGCCATGCCGAGGGCCATGCCGAGGGCCATGCCGAGGGCCGTGCCGAGGGACGTGCCGCGGCCAGGGCCGAGATGCGGCTGGAGGCCGTGCGGCAGGTGTTGACGTCGCGGGGCGTGCCGGTACCGGCCGCGCTGGCGCTGCACCTGACCAGACCGCCGGCCATCTCTACGGCGGCGCTGATGCAGGCCGCGCTGCAGTGCGACGACGCCGACCACTTCCTGAGCTTGATACGCCGGCAGCAGCACTGAGCGCCGGTCTGCACCAGTCGGTCCGCACCGGCAGCAGCACTGAGCGGCGGTCTTGCACCAGGGGACCGCAAGCTCACCAAGCGGCCCGCAAGCACACGCGGGGACGGCGCCCGGGACCCCGGTGTCTGGCCACGGCGGTTGGCAATGGTTGATGATGGCGCCATGCCCAGGCCCAACATCCTGTTCGTCATTGCCGATGATCACGCGCCGGCGGCGATCTCCAGCTACGGTCCCAGCCAGGTGGCCACGCCCAACCTGGACCGCCTGGCGGCGGAAGGGGTGCGCTTCGACAACTGCTTCTGCACCAACTCGATCTGCACGCCGGCGCGGGCCACCGTGCTCACCGGCAAGTACAGCCACACCACCGGCATCCGCACCCTGAGCGACGTCATCGACCACACCCGCGAACGCACGCTCGGCATGATGCTGCACGACGCCGGCTACCAGACCGCCGCCCTCGGCAAGTGGCACCTCGGCCACGGCGGCAACAGCGACCCGGCCGGCTTCGACCACTGGAGCGTGCTGCCGGTGCAGGGCAAGTACGTCGACCCGGAGTTTCACCAGGCGGCCGGCACCGTGACCCGGCGCGGCTACGTGACCGACATCCTGGCCGACATGGCGCTCGACTGGCTGCGCGCCCGCGACCCCGACCGCCCGTTCTTCCTCTACCTCGGCAACAAGGCGCCGCACGACCCGTTCACCTACGACGCCGCGCACGCCGACCTGTTCGCCGGCCGCGACCTGCCGGAGCCGCCTACCCTGCGCGACGACTACCAGGGCCGCGCAGCCGCCGCCGCGCGCAGCACGCAGAAGGTGGCCACCGCGCATCTGCGCAACCACGTGCCAGATCCGCCGCCGCCCGGCCTCACCGGCGACGAGCTGCTGCGCTGGAACTACCAGTCGTTCATGAAGGGCTACCTGCGCTGCGTGGCCTCGGTGGACGACAACATAGGGCGCCTGCTCGCCTGGCTCGACGAGGCCGGCCTGGCCGACGACACGCTGGTGGTGTACACCTCCGACCACGGCTTCTTCCTCGGCGACCACGGCTTCTACGACAAGCGCTTCATGTACGAGGAGTCGATCCGCATCCCGCTCCTGGTTCGCGGGCCGGGCGTCACGCGGCCCGGCCTGGCCGACGACCACATGGTGCTCAACGTCGATTTCGCGCCCACCGTGCTCGACCTGGCGGGGGTGCCGACCCCGGACGACATGCCGGGCCGCAGCCTGCGCCCGCTGCTCGCCGGCGAGCCGGCCGGCGACTGGCGCACCTCCATGTACTACCGCTACTGGATGCACGGCGCCCACTTCGATGTCGCCGCCCACTACGGCGTGCGCACCGAGACCCACAAGCTCATCTACTACTACGGCGACCCGCTCGACGCCGCCGGCGCGGTCGGCGATCCCACGCCGCCGGAATGGGAGCTGTTCGACCTGCAGCGCGACCCGCAGGAATTGGTGAACGTGTACGACGACCCCGCCTACGCCGCCGTGCGTGCCGAGCTGGCCGCCGAACTCGAACGCCTGCGCGCCGAGGTGGGCGACACCGCGTAGCGACCGGTCAACCGCCGCGGCGCCGGGAGCCGGTACCGCCTGGTGCCCGCGGTCGGAGGGCGGCCCTCGGGCCGCCGCAGCGGCATCGGCGGCAGCGGGGCGGCGGCAAGCCGGTACCGGCGGACGCCGGAGGCCCGTCGCTCGGGAAGCGGATGCGCCGCCGTGCCCATCCGGCAGCGCACCGTGGCGTCGGCCGCTCCGGTACCGGAGCACCTTGGGCGACGGTGTCCGGAAACGCTACTCCGTGTCCGCGTCGGAGCCGAAGGCGACCAGATAGCCGTCGCGGTCGCGCACCGCGAATTCCCAGTTGCCGTAGCTCTCCTGCAACTGGGGGCCATACGCCACTTCGGCACCGGCAGCCGCCATCTCGCTATGTAGCGCGCGCGCGTCGTCCACCCACACGTAGGCGTCCCAACCTCCGTCGCCCGACTGCGCGCCGGGGTTGTTGCTGCGTATCGGATCGCCGCTCTGCGCCCGCTTCAGCATGATCACGACACCGTCGCGGCTGGGCATGGCGAAGGCGGGCGGATCTCCCCAGTAGGGCGGCTGCGTGAACCCGAGCGCGCGCACGTAGTACTCGGTGGCGGCCACCACGTCGCGCACGAAGAACAGCGGCGCCACGTGGCGCAGCCGGCCCGGTCGCGTGTTCATGCTGCTCCCCGCCCGACGGCCCGCATCGGCTAGCCGAGCGGCTCGCCGGTGAGCTGCTCCCAGATGGCCCGGCGGATGGCGCGCTCCTTGTAGGAATCGCTCTGCGACACGTTCAGCGGGTTGGCGAAGGTGAGCTGGTTGAACGGGTCGGTCGCCTGCTCGCGCAGATTCCAGTCGCGCAGCCGGTTCATGCACTCGGGGTCGTGCTTCCAGGTGGCCGCCTCGTTCGGCGCCGTGCGCGAGAACAGGAACTTCACCATGTGCCGCCGCTTGCCGGACCTGTTGGCCGCGGTGCCGTGCCACAGGTCGTAGTGGGTGATGGCGAACGTGCCCGCCTCCACCACCAGCGGCACCTGGCCGCGGATGTTGCCGTAGGTGCGCATGCGGTCGGTGGGCGCGTTGCGGTAGTGGGTAGCCGGCACGATGATGGTCGGCCCCATGTCCGCGGTCACGTCGGCCGGATAATACAGGCCCAGGAACTTGTCCAGGCCCATCTCACGCCGGTTCTTGCCGTCCTGGTGCCAGTGCATGTAGGGGGTGCCGGGCTCCTTGCAGTGCCAGTGGCGGTGGAACATGGTCTCGAAGTTCCGGCCCGCCAGGCTTACCAGGGCGCCGCGCACCGCCGGGTGGTCGAGCACCTCGTTCAGTTCCGGCACCTCGTCGCAGATCGCATCACCCGGGTTGCGCTCCATCACGTCCAGCTTGGCAGCGATGGCGTCGTTCAGCCCGGGCCGCAGGTCCGGCTTCACGACGTGGTACCCGTTCACGATGAAGTCGACCACCTCCAGGTCGTCGAGCAGGTACGGCGCCAACGTGCACTGGTTCTGTTGGGCGCTCTTCGCGGCGGCATCCGGGGCCGCGGTCAATGTCGTACTCATCCGTCCACTACCTCCATCTTCTGCAGGATGAACTCGTATCCCACCATGTCGATCTCGTCGTCGTCGTATTCCGCCTGATGCAAGGGGAACTGCACGATCTGCCAGCCGTCGACCAGCGCCTCGTGCACGGTGGCGTAGCGTAACTCCGGCTCGTCGGCCGTCAACTCGATCCGGAAGCCCTTCACCGGCTCGTAGATGGTCATCTCCAACACCGGTGACAGCGGATTCGGCGTCTGCGCGTGGATGTACAGCAACCGCTGCCTGGGCGTTGCACCATTGTCACTGCCCATATCGTCTCGCCACCACGCCGGAATCGTAGTGCAGGTTCCGGGCCGGAGACAAGAAGAATATTGCGGCCCCGGATCGCTCGGGCCAGCCCTTGACCCGAGCGCGCCAATGGTGAACAAGTTAAGCGTGAGGGGGAGACTTATGAAACGAATCGCGATATTGATCCTGGTGTTCGGTGCGGCGCTGAGCGGAGTCGCCGCCGCCGACCCGGTGTCGGTCGAGGAGGCGACCTCCAAGCACATGGTAGCCCAGGCGATGTTGACGGCGCACTTCATCGACGCCGCCCGGCAAGCCGGATACAGCACCGACGAGATCAACTGGATCCTGAGGAAGGTGGCGGCGCAGAGCGTCATCTCGGAGTTCTGGATCAGCGACGAGAACGGCGAGATCGTGTACACCAACAGTCCCGGCACCGGCTTCGCATTCCCGACCGACGTGGACGCCGGCACCCAGGCGGCGCCGTTCGCCGCGCTGTTCAGCGGCCTCGCCACCGTGGTGGTGCAGCACGCCCAGCCGCGCGAGCTCGATTCGGCGGTCTTCAAGTACGTCGCCGTCGGCGGGGTGGACCAGACCCGCATCGTGCAGGTGGGCGTCGACGCCGCCGAGCTCGGTTACGATTACTAGCGTCCCGTGGTGGAACCCGGCGGCGGATGCCGCTGACAGGACGGCTCACCGAACATGACCTTCGATCCGCGCAAGCTGCCGAGACACTACGACGCCGCCGGCCGCGAGGAGCACTTCCGCGCCTGGTGGGAACGCGCCGGCGTGTACCGCTACGATCCGGGCCATACCCGCGAACAGGCGTTCGTGGTGGATACCCCGCCGCCCACCGTATCGGGCTCACTGCACGTCGGCCATGTGTTCAGCTACACCCAGGCCGACGTGGTTGCGCGCTACCAGCGCATGCGCGGCAAGCACGTATTCTACCCGATGGGCTGGGACGACAACGGCCTGCCCACCGAACGGCGGGTGCAGAACTACTTCCACGTGCGCTGCGAGCCGGGCCTGCCCTACGAGCCCGGCCTCACGTTGCCGATGGCCACCGGCAAGACCTTCCGGTCGCCGCCGCGCGCGGTTTCACGGCGCAACTTCATCGAGCTGTGCGCCCTGGTCACCGCCGAGGACGAGAAGGCGTTCATGAGCGTGTGGCAGACCATCGGCCTGTCGGTGGACTGGCACGAGGAGTACGCCACCATCGGCGAGGCGAGCCGCCACCTGGCGCAGTACAGCTTTCTCGACCTGTACCGCAAGGGGCATCTCTATAGCGCCGAGGCACCCACCATGTGGGACGTGGACTTCCGCACCGCGGTAGCGCAGGCCGAGGTGCAGGACCGCCCCACCTCCGGCCACTACCACGACCTGGCGTTCGGCGTCGAAGGTTCGAACCGGGAGATCGTGATCTCCACCACCCGTCCCGAGCTGCTCGCCGCCTGCGTCGGCGTCGCCGCCCATCCGGACGACGAGCGCTACCGCGGACTGTTCGGAAAACGCGCCGTCACGCCGCTGTACCGGGCGCGGGTACCGATCTTCGCTACCGATCTCGCCGACCCGGAAAAGGGCACAGGCATCCTGATGGTGTGCACCTTCGGCGACACCACCGACGTGCAGTGGTGGCAGGAACAGAAGCTGCCGCTGCGCCAGATCGTGGCGCCCAACGGACGCCTGCGGGAGGTCACCTTCGGCAGCGGCGAGTGGGACAGCGCCGACCCGGAAGCCGCCAACCGCTCCTACGCCGAGCTGGCCGGCCGCAACCTGCGCCAGGCGCGCGCCGCCATCGTCGAGCAGTTGCGCCGCCCCGACGGCGCTGCGGCCGGCGACCGGCCGCCGCTGCGCGGCGAACCGAGGCCCATCGAGCACACGGTGCGCTACTACGAGCAGGGCGACCGCCCGCTGGAGTTCATCACCACCCGGCAGTGGTTCGTGCGCCTCACCGACAAGCGCGATGAGCTGATCGATCGCGGGCGTGAAATCCAGTGGCATCCCGGCTACATGCTCAGCCGCTACGTCAACTGGACCGAGAACCTGCAGTTCGACTGGTGCATCAGCCGGCAGCGCTACTTCGGCGTGCCGTTCCCGGTCTGGTATCCGCTCGACGCCGGCGGCGCGCCCGACTACGAGCGCCCGCTGCCGGCCGACGACGCCGCGCTGCCGGTGGACCCGCTCACCGACGTGCCGCCGGGCTATCAAGAGGAGCAGCGCGACCAGCCGGGCGGGTTCACCGCCGAGGCGGACGTGTTCGACACCTGGTTCACCAGTTCGCTGACCCCCCAAATCGCCAGCGGCTGGGTGCGCAACCCGGAGCGCCACCGCCAGCTCTGTCCCATGGACGTACGCCCGCAGGCGCACGACATCATCCGCACCTGGGCGTTCTATACCATCGCCAAGGCGCACCTGCACTTCGACACCATCCCCTGGCACCACGCGCTGATCTCGGGATGGATCCTCGACCCCGACCGCAAGAAGATGTCGAAGAGCCGCGGCAACACCGTCACCCCGCAGCAGATCATCGAGACCCATCACGCCGACGCCGCGCGCTACTGGGCGGCCAGCGCCCGCCTGGGGGTGGACACCGCCTACGACGAGTCGGTGTTCAAGATCGGACGGCGGCTGGTGACCAAGCTGTACAACGCCGGCAAGTTCGTGGCCGGGATCGTGGCAGCCGCGCGCGCCGGGGGGGGCGGCGAGCCGCCCCACCCGGGCATGGTGAGCGAGGAGCTGGACCGCGGCTTCCTGGCCGCGCTGCGCGACCTGGTGCGGCGCGCCGGCGCGGCGCACGGGGAGTTCGACTACGCCACCGGGCTGGCCCACACCGAGGCGTTCTTCTGGGACAACTTCACCGACTCCTACATAGAGCTCGCCAAGAACCGTGCCAAGGGTGAGGGCGGCGTCGGCGAGCAGGAGCGCGCGTCGGCGGTGGCCACCCTGGACTTCGCGCTCAGCGTGCTGATCCGCATGTTCGCCCCGGTGCTGCCCTACATTACCGAGGAGCTGTGGTCGTGGGACTACGCGCGGCGCGTGGACGACGCTCGAAGCGTGGACGACGCTCGAAGCGTGGGCGACGCGCTGAACGGGGCCGATCCGGAGGCCGGCGCGGAGTTGCCGGCGGCCTGCTCGGTGCATCGTGCACGGTGGCCGGCGGAGGCCGAATTTGCCGCGTTCCGCCGGCCCGACAGCGAGGCCAGCTTCGCCGCCGCCAAGTCCTCCCTGGCCGCCATCCACCGCCACAAGACGCAGTCCGGCGTGTCGGTGGCGCGCGCCATCAGCTCCATGCAGCTCGCCGGCCACTCCGGCGCCATACGGGCCGTGGAACCGGTTACCGCAGACGTGATCAGCGCGGTGCGCGCCGAGGGTTTCGAACTGGTGGAAGACGACTCGCTGCCGGACGGACAGTTCGTGGTGCGGGACGCGGAATTCGCCGCCCGCACCTGAAGCGGCGGCTTGGCAGCCCGTGGCGGAACTCCGGCTGCATTCGAGCGGCGATCCATCCCGGCCGGCTGCGTTGCTCCGCGCTCACATATCGCCCCGGGACGCCGGCTCCCGCCACGGGCTGCCGGCGTGACGGCGCAACCGGGCAGCGCCTCGGTGGCGGTGGCGTTGTTCGCCTCCGGCTCCGGCAGCAACGCCGCCGCCCTGCTGGACCACCGGTACAGCGGCGCCGTGCGGCCGCACTTCCGCTGCCTGGTCGGCAACAACAGCGGCGCCCCGGTCATGCGGCTGGCCCGCGCGCGCGGCGTGCCGGCCTACCACGTGTCGCGCCGCACCCACCCGAGCCGTGACGCCTACCTCGCTCGTCTGCTGGAGATCCTCGCGCTGCACGGCGCCGAGCTGATCGTGCTCGCCGGCTATACGAAGCTTCTGCCCGCGGAAATCGTGCGCCGCTGGCGGGGACGGATCCTGAACATCCACCCGGCGCTGCTGCCGCGCCACGGTGGGCGCGGCATGTACGGCATGGCGCCGCACCGCGCGGTGCTGGCCGCGGGCGAACGCGAGACCGGCGTCACCGTGCACTTGGTGGACGAGGAGTACGACCACGGCGGGATCGTGGTGCAGCGTCCCGTGCCGGTGTGGCCGGGCGACTCCGCCGAGACGCTGGCGCGCCGGGTGCTGGCGGTCGAGCACGACACCTACTGGCGCGCCGTCGAGCGGGCCGCCACCGAAGTGGCGGCCCCCCGGGGGCACCCCCCCGCGAGCCCC
>JAPPGB010000146.1:0-219 GCA_028821475.1 Spirochaetaceae bacterium | reverse complement strand
CCGGGGGGGGGGGGGCGGGGCCCCGCCGCCGCCCGGGGGGGGGGGGGGGGGGGGGGGGGCGCCCCCCGCCCCCCGGGCCGCGCGGGCGGGGGGGCCCCCCCCTATGGGGCGCCCCGCCGGGGGCACCCGGCGGGTCGCCGCACGCTGGCGACGCCTGCAGTGCCCGGCGCAGAGGCGCGCACGGCGCCCGGCACCGCACCGACCGCGGGCGGCGCCCAC
>JAPPGB010000145.1 GCA_028821475.1 Spirochaetaceae bacterium | reverse complement strand
CTTTGGTCTCTGGGAGGGGATACCTATTCCGGTACCACAGAGAAAGAACGCACCCATGGGTAGTGACGGGTAGTGACCACGACCGACTGTGACCGACCGATGGCCCGGGCAGAACAGGATCGGCAAGGGTCGCGGCGACACCAAGCCGCCGCGATGAACCAGCCTCCGCCTGCCCCGCGGCTATAGCGACGTCGTCGATCAGGAGGCCGATCTTGTCACCGTGGTCGGCAAGCCGCGGGAGCGCGTGCAGGTCGGGCCCAGAAGAAGCCGAACGCGATCTCTACCGAACCCTCCCCCCGAGTTGGCCGTGGCTCCGCGTACCCGAGGGCCATCCCTACGCGGAAGGGAGAAGGAACCGGCGGTACTGCCGCTCATCCATCCCGTGAGCGCGTATTTCGCGTGTATTCCGCGCCAGCAGCCTCTCTACCGCCCCGACGGCAAGGCGGTCACGGCGCTCCTTCGCCACCTGGACAGAGATCTGATCGGGCTTCGCTATCACCGACCGTGATCGAGCGAAAAGCGCAGCGCCTCCGCAACGAAGCGCAAGGCATCGAGGAAGTTGCTCTTGCCGCTACCGTTCGGGCCGACCAGAAAGGACAGCGGCGCCAACTGCACGTCACACGCCGCGATGCTCTTGTAGTTGCGCAGGGCGATCCTGGTCACCAGCCGTGGATCCCCATTTCCGTTCATGGCGTCCGCTTGGCTCCCTCTATCGGCCCGGTCTGTCCACACGTGGTTCGCGCCTCGATCCGAAGAGTCCCAACTCCACTACGCCGAATCGGCTCATGATGGTCGTCTTGTGCGCACGCAGCAGCGTGAGCACCTCGTCTCTTGTCACGTTACGCTCTCTGGTACGGCCCGCGCTCCGGTGGCGGCGGCAAACTCGTCGGCTATGGTATAGACGTCGGTGAACTCTGCGAAGGCCCAGCGGCCGTAGGCGCAGGAACGGTTGATGCCGGGGACCCAGTAGGTGTCCATGGTGGCCTTCTTTTCCTTGGCGTCCTCGCGGCGGTAGCCCTTGATCTCCACCACGAGGTGGAGCAGGTCATCGTCGCCGCGGCCATCGTCCACCAGCACGATGAAGTCGGGCAGGTAGGTGCGCGCCTCGGCGCCGTAGCGGTAGGGAACCTCCAGCCCCAGGCCGTGGTTCTTGACGTAGGCGCGGACCTGCGGCTGCGATTCGACGAAGCGGCAGAACTCGGCCTCCCATTCGCTGTCGCAGACCACCCAGTTCACGTGGCATAGGCGAGGGTCGGTTTGCCAGCGGGTCCGCTTCGAGGTGGTGAAGTTGACGTGCATCGTGGAGTCGGTCGGGTTGTAGGGGTCCAGCACCGCGGTGACGGCGCGCTCCCCGAGATGGCGCGCCACGACCCCCCGCGTGATGCGTGTGCACGCCTGGTCGGCCAGCTCCTGGTACATAAGCTGGGCGGGATAGGTGCCGCCCTTGCAGATTAGGTGATCGTCCAGCCAGCGGCGGGTGACCCGCTTGAGTTGACCGAACAGGTGCAGCTTCGGCTCCTGATCGGGATCGCGCCAGTGTTTCTCCAGCAGGGTCTTGGTGAGGTGGTAGACCAGCGTGGCGGGGCGCAGGTCGCGGCGGTGGATCAGGTTCAGGTCGACGCCCTCGCCGATGATGCCGGCATTGTGCGTGACGGATGGGCCGACGATGTCCGGGGTCAGGACCAGGGTGGAGTCGCGGTCGAACTGCGCGTCGACGTGTTCCTCCGGCAGTTCGACGCGGTAGCCCTGCACGCGCGGGAAGCGAATCTCGCAGGCATCGCGATCGGGGGTGATGGCCCTTACCGCTACTGTTTTGCGTGGCTTCGCCGGCTTGACGGCCACCGGCTGGGCGGTGAAGTCGAACGGGATGCCGAGCACGTCGGCGTATTCGACGTTGAACAGGCCCTCGTCGTTCAGATCGTAGGACTGGCGGCGCAGGGCGCGGCCCACCACCTGCTCGCACAGGAGCTGGGTGCCGAATGCGCGCACGCCGAGGATGTGGGTGACGGTGCGGGCGTCCCAGCCCTCGGTGAGCATCGACACCGACACCACGCAGCGGGTGGCGCCGCCGAGCCGGCCCGCTACGCCGACGGTGTTCATCACTTCGCGCAACAGGTCCTGGTCGGACAGGCTCTCGGCCTGGCGGCGGTCGCCGGTGCGGGCGACGATTTCGCGGCGGAAGCGCTCGATCTCGTCGCTCGCGGCGCCCCGGAACTCGCGGCCGAGTCCTTCGCCGGAATCGAGCTGCTCGCTGTCGATCAGCAGGGTGTGCGGCCTCGCGAGCGGGTTGCCGTGGTCGTCGAAGTTCCGGAACAGCTCCAGGCGTCCGTTCTCAAGCGAAGCGGAGCCGTCCTCGCGTTGGCGATGGAACCCGGCGATGTAGTCGTAGACCAGCTTCGAGGTGGCCGTGTTGTTGCACACCACGATGAAGCAGGGCGGCACCTCGATGCCGGCCTCGCGCCACTGGGCGAACACCTTCTCGTAGTGGCCGTAGAGCGCGTCGAGGGCGGTCTTGAGCTGGACGGGAATGCTCAGCGGGTCGAGCGCCGCGGACCTGGCGCGCCCCTTGCGCGGCATCTTCGTGCCGATGTGCTGCCACAGGTTGCGGAACGTGGGCATCTCGCCGCTCGGGATATTGTCCGCCACCGGCACGCGCGGCAGCTTGACGATGCCGCACTCGATCGCGTCCATCAGCGAGAAGTCGCTCATCGTCCACGGGAACAGCGTGCCCTCCGCGTAGCCGGAGCCGCGCAGGAAGAACGGCGTGGCCGACAGGTCGATCACCCGGCTCAGCCCCAGCCTGCGCTGCACCGTTTCGAGGCCGGAAATCCACACGCGCGCGGCTTCGGCGTTCTTCTTCGCCTCCCGGCGGTCGTCCGCGGTCAGCCTGGCCTCGTCGCTGTCCTGCGCCGGCTTCTCGCGGTAGCAGTGATGCGCCTCGTCGTTGAACGCCATGATGTGCTTCATGCCCATCAGGCCGGGCATGACCCGCTGCAGCACCTGGCCCTCGGTCTCCAGCGTGTGCAGCTCCGGGCCGCGGCCCTGCAGCAGGGCGCGTCCGCCGCGCGAGATGTCCTGGATCTCGCGCGCCATGAAGGCGTGGTAGTTGGTGATGACGATGGTGGCGCGGTGCAGGTCGCCGAGCATGTCGCGCGGCACCAGTTCGCGGCTCTGGTAGTAGCTGTCCGGGTCGTTGGGCTGCAGCACGCGCAGGCGGTCGCGAATGGTCAGGCCGGGGGTCACCACCAGGAAGCCGCGGGTGAACCGCCCGCTGCCGGGATGGCGCACCGCGTTGACCGTCTGCCACGCGATCAGCATCGCCATCACCGTGGTCTTGCCGGCGCCGGTGGCGAGCTTGAGCGCCAGCCGCGGGAGGCCGGGGTTGGCCTGCTCGTTCGCCTCCTGCAGCCGCTCGACGAACCGCCGCCTCTCGCGGCCGGCGCCGGCGGCTACCTCGGTGAGCCAGATCACGGTCTCCACCGCCTCGACCTGGCAGAAGAACGGACGCATGTCGCTGAACTGCTGGTGACGCCAATGCTGCAGCAGGCGGGCGGTCTCCGGGGTAACCCGCCACCGGGCGCGCGGCAGCCGGCGCCACTCGTTCACGCTGTGGCGCACGCTCTCGATCATCCGCATCAGCTCGTACTGCTGGCCGTCCTCGTCCGCCGTCCCGCGGGCATCGTCCAGGTCCAGCTCGGACTGAGCCGCGCGCCGTTTGCGGGCGGCGGGGATCGGCGTGATGAACGACACGGTACGCCGGCGGTCGACAACTTGGTTGGTGGGCTGGCGGTTCTGGTCCAGTTCCCAGTGCCGCGCCGGGTACTCGTACGGCGAATTCAGGATCGGCTGTTCGAAGAACCGCTGCGCCACGCCGTCATCGTAATTCCTCGCCCCCATGTATGAGAACACCTTGTCGATAAAGGCCGATCAAGCCCTGAGTCGCGGCCTCCGGGACCGCGGCCTGTTGGCCTCCCCGTCCTGGAGCCGGCCCCGGCGACGCCGGCCCGTTGCCGGTTACTCGCCCGGCAGCAGGGGGTTGCGGAACGAGCGGTCAAGACGATATGGTGGTCGAAGAATGATGAGTAACTCACCCGAGCCCAGAGAACGCGACGTGTTCGATCGCGGGGACAAAGTCGAAAGGTGGCTCGCCGATTACCACGAGCGGGTGCCCGAGCGGCCTCGCGATCGCACAGACGAACCAGAGTATGTCAAACCGTTCTGGGAGGGTGTCGCGAGGCTTGAGGCGATGATACGGGATCTCATCGAGACGAAGCCGACCGGTCCGAGTGACGATGCTGCCGGTGAAGAATGACGCGCTGAGAGAGGTCGCCGGAGCCCCGCCCCGTTGCTGGTTGCTTCCCCGGCAGCAGGGGGTTGCGGAACGAATCGGTCAAGACGGTAGGGTAGTTGAAGATGATGAATGACACGCCCGAGCCAACACTTCGCGACGTGATGGACCACCTGATCGGCATCGACCGGCGACTGGTTGAAAACAATGAGCAGGTACGCAACCTTGGTGACCGCCTGGACCGTATCGAGGGGCGGCTGGACGAACACGGCGAGCAGATCCGCAACCTGGGTGACCGTCTGGACCGCATCGAGGGGCGGCTGGACGAACACGGCGAGCAGATCCGCAACCTTGGTGACCGCCTGGACCGCATCGAGGGGCGGCTGGACGAACACGGCGAGCAGATCCGCAACCTTGGTGACCGCCTGGACCGCATCGAGGGGCGGCTGGACGGCGTCGACGGCCAACTGCGCGCGCTGCGCGTCCGCATGGACAAACTGGAGCAAGCCGCTGCCGACGTGCTCAAGGACGGACTCACGAGGGTGGAGGCGGC
Organism: Spirochaetaceae bacterium; assembly: GCA_028821475.1. Lineage (GTDB taxonomy): Bacteria > Spirochaetota > Spirochaetia > SZUA-6 > Bin103 > Bin103. The sequence continues at coordinate 5,324 of JAPPGB010000145.1, read as the reverse complement.
CGTTCGGGGCCTCTCCGAGACGAAGGCCGACCGCTCCGAAGTGGCGGAGTTGCGGGCGGACGTTGACACGCTGAAAGAGGCCGCCGGATAGGCAGCCGGCGTGCACGGCGGCAGGCGAGGCTGGCGCTTCGGCCGTGCCGAATTGCATGTCCGTGCGTAGCTAGCCGGGTGCCTGGTGTTCGACGGTACGGACGGTGCCGTCGCGGTTGAAGGTGTAGGTGACGCCGGCCCAGGTAACACGGCGCATGAACAGGGAGCGCACCGCCCCCCACAGCGCCACCAGTGCGACCAGCGGCATCAGCGCCACCCAGCGACGCCGTGAGAAGGTGAGCGGGCGCTCGCGCGGCGCCGTGCATAACAGCGGCGAGACCAGGGCGGCCGCGAACAGCCCGGCGGCCGCCAGCACCGGCCACGCCGCGGCGCCGCCGCCCCCGATCGCCGCGATCAGCTCCCAGGCGGCGCCGGCGAACGCCGCCCCTAGTCCCAGGATCCCGATCACCGCTGTTCGCCACGCCCCCGGCGTGTACAGCCGCGTGTAGAACACCTGGCGGCTGAACCAATCGAGCAGCTCCGGGAAGCGGGCAATCGCGTCGCCGGTCGGCGACACGCAGCGCGGTACGAACACGCGGGCGGCGCGGTGGCGGGCCAACAGGGCCTGCAGCGACAGATCGTCGGACAGGCGCGGGTACCAGTAGGCGGCCACCCCCAGGCGCTGCCAGTCGGTGCGCCGGATCGCCCAGGTGCCGCCCCACACCGCCTGCGAGGTAGGCCAGGCGGCGAGCGCCGCCATGTGCGCCGACAGCACGGTGTGCACCTGCGCCGCGAGGCTCGCCGACACGGGGGCGAGCCAGCGGTAGCCGGTGGCGACGGTCACCCGCGGCCGCCGCAGCGCCCCCACCAGGTGGTGCAGCAGGTCGGGCGGCGGCTCGATGTCGGCGTCGCAGAACGCGTACACCTCCGCCTCCGCGGGCGCGGCCGACACCGCGGCGAGCAGGTTGTGGATCTTCTGCGAGCCGGTGCGGGTCAGGCCGGCGACCACGTGGCGGACGTGGTCGTGATGGGCGGCGACGGCGGCGATGAGCGGCACCGCGGCGTCGCGCTCACTCTCGGTGACGAAGGTGATCGCGAGCGGCCGGTAGCGCTGGGCGGCGAACGCCTCCAGGTGGCGCTCCAGGTGCGCGTCGGCCCCCTTGCACGGCACCACCAGGTGCACCGCGGCGGCCGGGCCTCGCGCCAGGCGCGGCCGGTAGCGGCTGGCGCGCCACCAGCTCAGCGCCGCCGGCGCCACCTGCACCGCGCTCAGGACGGCGAACAGGAGCGTCCGCGTCAGCTCCCAGCCGGTCACGCCGGCGCGCTGCCCGGCGGCGCGGCCAGCCACTGCACCAACGCCTTGTCGGGGCTCGCCAGTTGCTCCAGGCCGGTAAAGTAATAGCGTTCCCAGCCCTGCTCCGGGAGCCCGGTAAACAGCATCAGGTTGAGCGGATAGTGCTCGCTGTCGGTGCAGCGCCGGAAGTCGTCGCGAAACAGGAAGGTCGGGATCCCCCGGGCGATGGCCACGCCCAGTTCCACCATCACCCCCTCGTCGGGCGGCGTGCCGTTGACGATGGCGAAGATGGCGTCGCAGGTGCTGACATCGTTCAGATCGCGCTGCCCAACCCGGTACGCCCAGCCCGGACTGGTCACGTCGAAGTTGTTGTGCGCAAACGGCTCCCACACCTCGGCGCCAAGCGCCTCCAGGCGCGCCACGAACTCGGGCAGCAAGCGCTCCTTTTGCTGCGCCGAAAAACCGTACGGACTGGCCAGATAGATCCGCTTGCGTGCCACCATGGCCCAAACCCTACCGGGCGCACCCCGCCACGACAACGGCCGCGCCGATCGGCTACCCTGCAGCCTGATCATGGAAGCGCGAACCAACGGGTGGACAAGCAGCGCTTGGCGCGTTTGCTCGTCGATTCCGGCGCGGTTCGGTTTGGCGAGTCACCACCAAGAGCGGGCGCGTCTCACCGGGCCGCCGTCCGCCGCCACCTCGACCGCTACCGGGCGTCCGAGCCTTCCTCTGAAGTTTCCCGAAACCGCCTGTAACCTTTGCCACGGGTCGTGGTTTCTCTTTTACATACAGACTGGGGGGCCTCTTCCGGACGCCGACTGGCCAAGGTTGCGTGTCCCGCACCCCGGGTGTATCGATTTCCATCCACTGGCCCCTGGGGTTTTACCTCCTTTACCCAGGGGCCTCTTTTTTTGCCCTTGCCCGTAACGCACCGCCGTTCCCCTGCCCTCGCGGTGCGGGCGGCCCTGCTATACTCGGCCCCGCCATGCCCGCGTCACAGCAGCGAGCCGCAGTGCTCGGCGCCACCCGGCTCTACTACCTCCCCGTAACGACCCGCGTACCGCTCAAGTTCGGCCCCGAGGTGCTTACCGAGGTGATCTGCGCCCGCGCCAGCGTCCAGTTGCGGGCAGCCGGCCACGCGGGGACCGCGGACCGGACTACCGCGGTGGGCTGGGGGGAAACTCCGCTCAACGTACAGTGGGTGTGGCCGAGCAGCCTCTCCTACGCCGAGCGGCTGGCGGCGCTGCGCGGCCTGACCGAGACGATCGCCCGCGCCTGGCCGGAGGACGACCGGCCCGGCCACCCCATGGAGATCGGTCACCGATTCATCACCAGGCGCCTCCCGGATTTGCTCGCCGCCGCCAACCGCACCCGCCCCGCCGAAGCGGCAATCCCCTGGCTCGCCGCGCTGGTGTGCGCCTCCGCCTTCGACCTGGCGACCCACGACGCCTACGGCAAGCTGCACTGCTGCCCGACGTACGCGACCTACGGTCCCGATCACCTGGCGAGCGACCTGGCCGCGTTCCTCGACGATCCGGCATTCGCCGGCCGCTACCCGAACGACTACCTGGCCGCGCCGCCGAGCCGGCTGATCGCGTGGCACCTGGTGGGCGGCCTCGATCCGCTGTCTCCGGCCGACCTCACCGGCGACGAGCCGGGCGACGGCTACCCGACGCTGCTGGAAGACTGGATCCGGACTGACGGCCTGCAGGCCTTGAAGGTGAAGCTGCGCGGCGACGACGAGGCGTGGGACTACGAGCGCCTGGTCGCGGTGGGAGCGATCGCGGCGCGCCACCCGGTGCTGTGGCTATCGGCCGACTTCAACTGCACCGTCGACGACCCCGACTACGTGAACCGCATATTGGACCGCCTGCGCGACGAAGAGCCGCGCACCTACGCGTCGATCCTGTACGTGGAGCAGCCGTTCCCGTACGACCTGGAACGCCACCGGATCGACGTGCGCTCGGTGGCGGCGCGCAAACCGCTGTTCATGGACGAGAGCGCGCACGACTGGACCCTGGTGCGCCTGGGCCGTGAACTCGGCTGGAGCGGCGTGGCGCTGAAGACGTGCAAGACGCAGACCGGAGCGATCCTGAGCCTGTGCTGGGCGCGGCAGCACGGCATGACGCTGATGGTGCAGGATCTGACCAATCCGATGCTGGCGCAGGTACCGCACGTGCAGTTGGCCGCCCACGCCGGCACCATCATGGGGGTGGAAACCAACGCCATGCAGTTCTATCCCGCCGCCTCCGCCGCCGAGGCGCAGGTGCACCCCGGCCTGTACCGGCGCCGCGGCGGAGGCGTGGACCTGTCCACGCTCACCGGCGCCGGGTTCGGCTACCGCGTCGACGAGATACGGCGCGCGCTGCCCGAGCCGGTGGTATGAAGCACCCGGCGGTGTGAAGCACGGCGCGCGCCGTCTGCAAGGTGGCCGCGGCGAAGCGGGACGGCGACTCAGTCGCTGAGCGGCACGCCGCCGGCCGCGACCGCCGCCCAGGTGGCGTGCAGCCGGGCGGCCGCGGCAGCCTCCTCGCGGCGCCGCTGCGCGGCGCTCCAGTGCAGTTCCCCCGCCAACAGTTCCGCTACTCTCGGCACGCTCGCCAGTGCCGCCGCGCTGTCCAGAAACGCCAGGCGGGTGCGCCGCGACAGCACGTCGTCCACCGTGCAGGCCGCTTCATGGCGCGCCGCGTACACGGCTTCCGCCTCCAGGTAGGGGTAGCGCGTCGCCAGCCGGGCGCCGTGCCCGGCCGCGGCCAGCCGGGCGACCGCCGTGGCGCGGGCGCCGTAGGTGGTGTCGAGGTGGCGGGCGATGTCCGCCGGCAGCCGGTGGCGGCGCTGCAGTCCGTGCGCATCGGGGCGATAGCCGGCGGCGCCGGCCAGCAGCGTGGTGCGGGTCTGCGAAACGGTGCGGGCGGCCAGCCCGCCGGCGGCCACGGCGCGGTTGACCGCGTGCACCGCCATGACGCGGTAGGTGGTCCACTTGCCGCCGGCCACCGATACCAGTCCGGCGCGGCTCTCGGTGAGGTAGTGGTCGCGGGTCAGGGATGCGGTCCCGCGGCGGCGGCGGCGCCCGCCGGCGACGCGGCGCGGCGGCGCCGCGATCAGGGGACGCAGGCCGGTCCAGGCGGCGGCCACGTCCTGGGCGCGCACCGGTACGTTGAGGTAGTTGTTCAGGTGATCGAGCAGGTAGTGGACCTCGCGTGCCGTGGGCATCGGCTCGTCGGACACCGGCGCCGACACCTCGGTGGTGCCGACCAGCAGGCGGCGCTGCCACGGCAGCACGAAGATCACCCGGCCATCCTCGGTGCGCGGAATCAGAAATCCGGTGTCGGGAGCGGGAAAGCGCGGGCCCAGCACCAGGTGGGTGCCGGCGCTGACGCGCAGCAGCGGAACGCTCGCGCCGTCATCGAGCTCGCGCAGGCGGTCCACGTAGGGACCGGCGGCGTTCAGCACCACGCGTGCGCGGACCGGCCAGGAGGTGCCGGTAAGCTGGTCGCGCACCGCCGCCCCGGTGATGCGCCCGCCCGCATCGGTGGTGAATGCCTCCACGGCCACGTAGTTGGCCACCGCCGCGCCCTGCTCGGCGGCGGTCAGGGCGAGGGCGAGATTCATGCGCGCGTCGTCGAACTGGCCGTCGTGGTAGACCACCCCGCCGCGCAGGCGGCGCGGCGGTCCGTGCCCGCGCACCTCCTCGCGCAGGTAGGGGAAGCGCGTCAGCACATGCTCGCGCGGTACGAACTCGGAACGGTGCAACGCGTACTTGCCGGCGAGGCGGTCGTACAGCCGCAAGCCGATCCGGTAGTAGGGGTGCTGGCCGAGCTGATACAGCGGCACGAAGATCGGCAGCTCGTGCACCAGGTGGGGCGCCAGCTCCAACAGCGCCTGGCGTTCGCGCAGCGCCTCCCGCACCAGGCGGAACTGGCTGCGGTCGATCCGCTTCACCGCCTGCTCCAGGTAACGGACGCCGCCGTGCACGAGCTTGGTGCTGCGGCTGCTG
>JAPPGB010000144.1 GCA_028821475.1 Spirochaetaceae bacterium | reverse complement strand
AATCAGCTCGACCCAGAATCACGCTTATCCCATCGATATTCGTGGCGCTGCTGAGGCGGAAGTTCTTCAAGCATAAGCTCGCTCTGGTGGGGCTTACCGGACTCGCTGTGCTCTATCTCGGCGCTGCATTTGCCGGTTTCTTCTCCGTCTGGGGCACCTTTCAGCGCAGCTCGGATCATGTTTTTGCACCGCCGACACGGGTCAGGATCTTTCACGACGGCAGGCTTGTCCGGCCCTTTGTCTATGGGCTTGTGCCCGGCAGGGATCCTGAGACGCTGCGCAAATTGTTCGAGATAAACGAGTCTCAAGTCTATCCCATTCGCCTCTTCGTCCGCGGGGAGGAGGAATACAAGCTGCTGGGTTTGTTCCCTGCTCGCACGCGCCTCTTCGGTGTGGATGAGCCGGGCAAGCTGTACCTGTTCGGTGCAGATCACCTCGGTCGTGACGTGTACTCCCGTATTCTCGCCGGCGCCAGGGTGTCGCTTTCGGTGGGACTCGTGGGAGTGGCGCTGAGCTTTGTGATCGGTGCCATTCTTGGAGGAGTCTCCGGGTTCTTCGGCGGAACGGTGGATCTGCTCATCCAGCGCCTCATCGAGTTCCTGCAGTCGCTGCCGCAGATTCCGCTGTGGATGGCCCTCGCCGCGGCCGTGCCCCCGCGCTTCCCGCCGGTGCGGTTGTACTTCCTGGTGACCGTCATTCTCTCCATCGTCAGTTGGACCGAGCTCGCGCGGGTGGTTCGCAGCAAGATCATCCAGCTACGGGAGGAGGACTACGTGCTTGCGGCGCGGATTTCCGCTGCCAATGAGCGGAGTATCATCACCGGGCATCTGTTGCCGGGATTTATGAGCTACCTGATCGTCAGCCTAACCCTTGCGGTTCCGAGCATGATCCTTGGGGAGACGGCGCTGAGCTTCATCGGCGTGGGCTTGAGACCTCCGGTAGTGAGCTGGGGAGTCCTGCTGAGCCAGGCGCAGAACTTCCGCGCCGTTGCCCTTCATCCCTGGCTGTTGATACCTGGTCTGTTTGTGGTGGTGACGGTGCTGCTGTTCAATTTCATGGGCGATGGGCTGCGGGATGCAGCCGACCCTTATCGTTGAGGCCGGTCGCCCGGTCGACTGGCTCCGCTTGCAGGTCCTCCAGAAGGTTGCGGATCTGCGCCTGAATCGACACGGCGAGCGCTGACACCGCCTCGTTGCACACCGCGAACTCGGGACTGGGTGCCAACACGCGAGCAATGCCTATACGCTGTCGTTGGCCGCCGCTGAACGCGTGGGGGTAGCGCTTGAGGTGCTCCACCTCGAGGTGACCATCATGTAGAACACTCGGCGCGGCACGTACGCGGTCAGCAGAAGGCCCGCGCGAGCGGGCCTTCTGCAGCGATCATCGCCTGAAACTTCTACCGCCCCAAGACCGCCGCCTGTCGGCGCCGCTCTTGGCCCATCCCGTCCCTGGGCCAGTAGCCTGTCGTAATCCGCCAGCCTACTGGCTCTTGATATACCACTGGTCGGGCTTGACGTCGCGGAGGGAATGCGCGTCGTCGCCGGCGAACCGGACGTCATGCGGAAAGTTGCCCAAGTGGTTGCTCACTACGACCGGCACCGGGGCATAGCCGACCGTGCCGATCAGCAGCACCTGCTCGGAGGCGAAGTCGAACACCTGCGTGGCAATGCGGTCGCGTTCGGCCTTGTCGGCCGTGATGTACCACCGGTCGGCCAGCTTGAAGTACTCCTGGAACTCCGGCGGCGGCTCCTCGCCCTGCTCGCCTCCGGAGTGGTGCCAGGCCCACCACTGGGTCGCGTACCAGCCGTCGTTGGAGGTGAACTTGTTGGACGGCAGATAGCCCTTGCTCGCGTTGGTGCGGCGCAGGAACCACACGGAAACGTCATAGTCGTTGGTGGTCAGCCGCTCCACTACCAGGTCGATGCTGTACGAGCGCGGGTCCACCTTGACGCCCACGTCCCCCCAGTACTCGGCCACCAGCTCGCTGACCGCCACGTGACTCGGCCACTCCAGCGGGATCACTATCTGGGCCGTCAACACCTCGCCGTCGGGGCGCAGGCGGAAACCGTCGCCACCGCGCTCAAGGCCCATTTCGTCGAGCAGCCGGTTGGCGGTATCGGGGTCGTACTCCGCGTAGCGGGTCGCCCACTCCTCCTTGTAGAAGGAGTTCTCCGGGTCCATCGCCGCCTGTCGCGGCACCGCCAGCCCGAAGAACAGCACCTTGTTGATCTCCTCGCGGTCGATCGCCAGCGACATCGCCTGCCGGAAGCGCACGTCCTGGAAAATCTCGCGCTGCACCGGGTCCTGGTGCGTGAGGTTGAAGGCGTAGAAGCTCTCCGCCCCCGCGGCGCGCGGCCACATCAGCGTCTCGTAGTCGCCCGCTTCCTCGTTCTCCTTGAACAGCGGGAAGTCGGGAGTGGACAGTCCGATGGCGGCCACCGACAGCTCGCCGGAGATCACCTTCAGGTTGAGGGTCTCGGCGTCGGCCACCGTCTCCACGCGCAGGCGGTCGATGTAGGGGAGCTGGTTGCCGGCCGGGTCGATCGCGAAGTGATAGGGATTGCGCACGTGGAGCACGTAGGTGGTGGTGATCTCCTCGTGGTTCCAGGGATTGACGCTCGGGGTGTTCAGGTCTTCCACCCGAAAGTCGCTGGTGCTGGCCTGTTTCGCCCACACCGCCTGCACCCAGTTGTCGTAGCCTTCCTCCTTGGCCAGGGCGTCGGCGTTGTCGTTGTACTTGGCATGGTACTTGGAGAGGTAGTGCTTGGGATAGGAGTGAGGCTGCCAGCCGCCCCAGAACTCGTACCAGCCCGGCAGCGTCGGAAACGGATCGGTGTAGTGCAGCCGCACCGTGAATTCGTCCACCTTCTCGGCGTGCGACATCGGCCCCCAGCCGCTGCGATGCCAGCCGGACGGGAACTCGTCGATGAGTATGAAGTCCTCGAACGAGAACATCACGTCGTCGGCGGTGTAGGGGTGGCCGTCGGACCACTTCATGCCGCGCCGCAGGTACATGGTGACCGTCTTCTGGTCCTCCGACATCTCCCAGCCCTTGTGGGCATAGGGCACGATGTCGATCGGGTTTCCCGGACCGCGGTTGGCGGTCTGCACGGCGCCGGCCAACCCGCGGATCGGCGTCAGTTCGGTGTACTCGGTACCGATCGAGGCCGCCTTGAGGGTGCCGCCGTAGGTGCCGATGCCCTCGAACACGTTGAATACCAGCGGTTCTTCGGGCAACCGTTCTTCCACGGGAGGCAACTCGCCGGCCGCCACCATCGCCGCCAGCATCGGCGCCTCGCCGAACTGGGTGATCTTGTTGCCGGTGTCGGCCTCGTACTCCTGCACGGTGTCCCACTGCCACACGTCGCCGTACTCGGCCATCATCTCGGCCGCCGGCGCGGACATCTGTACCTCGCCTTCGCCATCCCCGCCGGCGAACGCGGCAGACGCCGCCAAGCCGGCGATCAGGGCGGCCGGTACGAGCCGCCATTTCACTTTCATCTACTCCTCCTTGTTGGGAACGTCGCACAACCTATCGTGGCCCGCGCCCGCGCGTCAAACGTCGCCGTGGCTGTGCGTCGCTCTCCTCCGGCCAGGGGTGGCGCTCCAGGGACTCCAGGGGATGAACGCCAGTCCGCGCGCCTCGGTAGCGGCCAGGGTGCCGTCGCGCTCGGGCTGCCGGGATCAAACGCGCGAGTCCGGTGGCGATGCGGAAGCAGCGTGACCGCCACGCCGCAGGAGGCCTCGCTGGCGGTTACCCGAGGTGCCGTAACTTCCCTGGCCGCCGCGCAGCCGGGGGTCGAGCAGGTCGCGGACCGCGTCGCCGAACATGTTGAGCGCGTAGACCACGATGGTCAGGCAGAGCCCGGGCCACAACGCCAGCCGGGGCGCCTGCTCCATGTATTGGCGTCCCTCGCGGCTGAGCATCCCTCCCCAGCTCGGAACCTGGACCGGCAGCCCGAATCCCAGGAAACTCAAGCTGGCCTCGGCAATGATGACGCCGCCGATGTTGATCGAGAAGATGATGATGATCGGCGCCATGATGTTGGGCACCACGTGGCGCACCAGGATCCGGCTGGTGCGCGTGCCCACGGCCCGGGCGGCCTGAAAGTAGTCGTTCTCCTTGACCCCGAGCACGGCGCTGCGGATGACGCGGGAGCCGCCGATGCCGCCGGCGATCCCCAGCACCAGGATGATCTGCAGCAGCCCCTGTCCCACGATCGACATGATGGTCAACAACAGCAGCAGCCCCGGGAACGCCATCCAGGCATCGACAAACCGCTGCACCGCCAAGTCCACCTTGCCCCCCAGGAACCCGGAAGTCCCGCCGATCAGCACGGCGACCAGCGCATTCAGTGCCGTTGCCGCCAGGCCGACGGTCAAGGAGATGCGAGCTCCATGGAGGATGCGGCTCAACAAGTCTCGCCCCAGGTGGTCGGTCCCCAGCAGATAGCGGGCGGATGCGCCCTGCATGATGTCCGGCAGGTGTATTTCCTGGTAGGGGTAGGGCGCCAGACGCTCGGCAAGCATCGCGACGAGAACCAGGATCACGACGAGAATCCCGCAGGCGGTGCCCAGGGGCTTCTCCTGCCACAACCTGATCAAGAAATCAGCCAGCCAGCCCCGCCGCCTGGAGTCACCGGTCCGATCAAGCTGACCGGCGGGTGCTGTCTGCGCATCCCTGTTCCTACTCATACCGTACCCTCGGGTCCAGGTAGGGATAGATCAGGTCGATGAGGAGATTGAGCAGCACCACGCCGGTGGCGAAGAACAGGTTGGTTCCCTGCACCACCGGGTAGTCACGGCTCTGCAGGGCATCGAGCATGAGGCGACCGAGTCCCGGCAGGGCGAAGATGTTCTCCATGATCACCGCGCCTCCGACCAGGATCGGCATCTGCAGGCCGACCAGGGTCACCACCGGGATGAGGGCATTCTTGAGGGTGTGCCGGACAATCACCACCCGCTCCGCCATCCCCTTGGACCAGGCGGTGCGGATGTAGTCCTGCCGCAGCACCTCCAGCGTCATGGTGCGCGTCATCCGCATGGTGGCGGCAGCCATGGCCGTCCCCAGGATCAGGCTGGGGATGAAGAACCCCGCGAGATTGCCCAGCGGGTCTTCGCTGAAAGGGGTGTATTCCAGCGGCGGGGTCCAGCCCCACCAGATGGTCGGATAGATCAATACCATGATGGCCAGCCAGAAGTTCGGCGTGGCCAGGCCGATGATGGCGACCGAGCGTCCCAGGTAGTCGGCGGCGGTATCCTGGCGCACCGCCGAGTAGATGCCCACCGGCAGCGCGATCACGAGCCCGATGAAGATGGCCAGGAGGCCTAGCTCGATGGTGACCGGCAACCGGGAGAGTATCTCCTCCTCTACCGGCAAGTCGCGCCACAGTGATCGGCCGAGGCTGCCGTGCCGGAACATGTCGCCGATCCAGCGTCCATACTGCATCCAGACCGGCACGTCCAATCCCAGCCGACGCTCAAGCGTTGCACGGTCCAGATCTCCGCCACCCTCCCATTGCATCTCGCTCAACATGGCGTCTACGACGTCGCCGGGGATGAAGCGCACGGTGAGAAAGACGATGATGCTCAGGAGAAACAGGGTGGGGATGACCAGCAACAAGCGCCTGATGATATAGGCTCTCACTGGGACACCTTATGCAATGAGTAAAGGATGCAATGAGTGAGGGCTGGGAGCGCGCTCTGAAGCGGCGCTCCGAACGCAACATCCCAGCCCCTGTGCAGGGAGGTCAGTGGGGCGCTAGCCGCCCATCTCTTGCTTCAGATCACTATCGATCCAGATGCGGGCCAGGATGGCAATTGCGCGAGCCAGTCCCAGCTCGACTTCGCCGTTATAGCCCTTGACCCATGGCTGGGTTGCATTGAACAACGGAACCTTGGGACCCCACAGGTTGTAATGCTGCGCGACAAAGTACATGTCTGCCTCTCCAACCAGCCTCTGCTGGTCCTCGGTGCTGGCAGCGGTTTCGGCGGCTTCCGCCTTGGCGTCCATCACCGGATCCTGGTGTCCGCCGGAGTTCGCGTCCGGTCTTCTCGAGTGAATCCATCCCATCATCGGGAGGGGCGCCTGGTCGACGCCGAGCACCGAAGACGCCATCCCTTCATAATTGCCTTCCCTCTTCAGCGCCGCATGCGGAGTGTTGTCATGTTGCTGAATCTCCACGTCGACGCCAATCTGCGCCCAGTATTGGACGGCTATTTCCTGATAGCCGACGTCCAATCGCTGCAAGTGGTGCAGGAAGGTCTTGAATCGAACGTCATCCGCGCCGCGCGGATACCCCGCCTCATCCAGAAGCTTTTCCGCCCCTTCCGGATCATACCGGTAGCCCTGCTTCACGGCTTCGGGCCACTCTTCAAAGGGGACATGGTACCCCTTCAGACTGTCGCCGATAATCCCCTGGGGTTGCCACTTGGCAAGACCCTTGTAGTAGGTGTTGTTGATGGTCTCCAGGTCGATGGCCATCTGCATGGCTTTGCGCACCCGGATGTCGTCGAATGGCGGCTGGTTGCGCAGGTTGAAAAGAACGGAGGTCTCCGAGCGAAAGTACCACGGGTGCAACGTGATCTCGGGGTTGCTCTGTTGGAGGCTCTCTACCTGGTTGACATCGCCCAATTGCGTGTCGCCGAACAAGCCGGTAATGTCATGCTTGCCCGAGCGCAGCGCCGCCAGCCAGGTTGCTTGTTCGGGCATGACCACGCGCCGTAACTCGTCGATGTAGGGCAACCGGTTCTGTGGGTATTTCTCGTCGGTGCCCCGGTAGTCCGGGTTCCTGGTATAGGTCAGGGAGCTGCCCTTGACCCAGTCCGTCAGCATGTAGGGCCCGGTGCCGACCAGGTTCCTCCAATCGTGAATGTTGCCATGCTGCTTGACTACCTCGGGAGGCAGAATGAAATGGAACCAGTGGGTGACGATGACCTCCAGCCCGTCGCTGCGAGGCACCTTCAGCTTGAACACCACCGTGGCATCGTCGGTGGCCGTGATCGATTCCCAGGTCGCGGCATTCATCGAGTTGAATTGGCTCGGTTCCGTGAAGCCGCTGCCCAGACCCGTATACCGGTGAAAGTTGAATTCGACATCCTGGGCGGTCAGCTCCCGACCGTTCATCGGCGCCTTGTTGTGCCAGCGAACGCCGGGGCGGATGTTGATGACGATCGTGGTGGGGTCGGGCGTTTCCCAGCTTTCCGCGAGGTTCGGTTTCATGGCCCACAGCGGCACGTACCTGGTGGAGAAGGCAAATTCGTCCCTGCTTATGCCCCAGTTGCCGATGGAGAGCTTCTCCAAAACGCTATCGACGCCCCGTGGCGCGCCGCCCTGGTCGAAGGGGTCGGTACCCGGCGGCTCGATCCGCTCGGCGTAGGTCAACGTGCCGCCGTACCGTGGCGCCTCCACCATCTCGCCGGTGGTGGGGTCCATCACCATTTCCTTCTCCATCGCCGCGGCCGGCTCCTCCTCCGCGGGGGCGGCCCACAGGCCGGTGGCGGTCAGAACCAGGACCAGCGCAACCGCGAAGGTCATTCTGATTCTTACGATGTTCATAATGTTCACACGTAACTCCGTATGTTTGGTTTGAGTGTATCGAGTAACGAATTGCCGGGCCCTGCCTACTCTCGCGCCCGCAACGCACGCGGCCAGACAGAGACGGCAATCGGGGCTCACGCCCCGTGCGCGTGCGGTTCTTTGCGTCTCGCTTGCACCTCCTGTGCGCCGGGAATACCGGCAGGGTTGTTGTCGATGCGATGACGTGATTGACCAGTGGAAGGGGGATCCAGGACCGTGGCGGGCGTCAGTGAACGAGTGAACGAACGTGGACTGAGCCGGCGCCCGGCGCAGCCGCCCGCTACCCCGGTGCTGAAGGCGAAAGCGCCCGCGGCGCGATCAGCCCGAGCGGTTACGGTTAATGATCTACCGGATGTGGGGCGGCGCCTCGGGCGTCGGTTTTGCGGCGCTGACCCGTGGCTGCGCGGGTACGTGTCGTCATGCATCATGCATCATGCGCATCGGTCGCGATCCCAAGGCGGTCACCATAGCCGACTCTGCAACAGCCGTCAAGCGCGTGTCGTGGCTGTGTGTCGCGGTGGGATGCGCGGCCCCGGGCCGCTGCGGCGACGGAGCCCAGGTGGCTCGGCTCAGCTTCGGCCGTTCCGGTCAGCCGGCTTGACCGCTGTCCGGGTGGCCTCTACCATCGCGGACAACAGTGGACGGACGTGGCGTTGGTCATCGTGATGCGCCGCACGTGCGTCGCTCCTGGAGGTACAATGGTGACACTGATTGTTCGATTCGCGCTGGCGGCGGGATTGGCGTTGCTCGCAGCCGGTACCGCGTTGGCATCGGGTTCGGAAGAGCAGTCCGGTTCGCAGGCGGGTTCGGCGGCGGCGTCCGACCTGGAGGTGCTGGTGCCGGGACGCACCGTGGTGTGGGGGTCGCAGGCCGCCTTCGAGGCCGACACCGGCAACAGCCTGCCGGCGTTCACGGAAGCGCCGGTGCTGGCCGCGATGGTGGCCGCGGGCGACCTGCCGCCGGTGGAGGACCGCCTGCCTGACGAGGTGGTGGTGGTCGACCCGCTCGACGAGATGGGGATCTACGGCGGCGAGTACCGCGCGGCAACCATCACGCCCGGCTGCTGCGGCGACTTCGAAGTGATGTTCACGCGCTTCCAGAACCTGCTCACGGTGAGCCCGGAGATCGATTCCACCATTCCCAACGTGGCCCTCGACTGGGACCTGACCGAGGATTTCAAGACCCTCACCCTGACGCTGCGCAATAACATGAAGTGGAGCGACGGCGCCCCCTTCACGGCCGACGACTTCCTGTTCTGGTGGGAGGACTATGCCACCAACGAGAACCTCAGCCAGGCGGTCAACGTGGCCTGGAAGCCGGGCGGCACGCCGATGACGGTGACCAAGGTGAACGACACCACGGTACGTATGCAGTTTGCGGTGCCGTACCCGATCGTGGTGGACAAGATCGCATTCTCGCCCTATGCGCGCAGCCGGTCCACGTTCCCGGTCACACCCAAGCACTACCTGAGCCGGTTCCACGCCGACTACAACGACGACGCCGAGGCGAACGCCAAGGAGGCCGGCTTCGAGGGCTGGACGCAGCACTTCCTGGCGATTCTCGCCAGCCAGTCCGACGACCGCAACGACGTCGACTTTCCCACCATCGAGGGTTGGGACCTGGCGCGTGAAGATGAGTTCGGCAGCCGCTTCTTCCACCGTAACCCGTACTACTGGAAGGTCGACACCGCCGGCCGCCAGCTTCCCTACATGGACAGCATGGCGCGGATTCTGGTCGAGAGCCGCGATGTCGCGGAGCTGAAGACGATCGCCGGCGAGTTTCACACCGGGCGGGCCCACCTGCAACTCAAGAACTGGACGCTGTACAAGGAGAACGAGCAGCAGGGCGGGTACCGGGCGCTGCTGTGGAATTCCCCGGTGGGGAACGAGATGCGGTTCGCCTTCAACCAGCTCTACGAAGAGGATCCGGTGCTGCGCGACCTGTTCCAGGACCTGCGCTTCCGGCAGGCGATGTCGCTGGCCATCAACCGCGACGAGATCAACGACCTGGTGTTCTTCGGGCGTGCCGTGACCAGCCAGGTGGCGCCGCCGCCCCTGGCCACCTACCACGAGCCGTGGATGACCGACCATTTCGCCGAGTACGACATCGACCAGGCGAATGCGCTGCTCGACGAGATCGGATTGGCCTGGGACGAGAATCGCCAGTGGCGCACGCGTTCGGACGGCGAAACGCTCAGCCTGCTGCTGGAGTACTACGACCGTGGCGACCGCAAGCCGATCTTCGAACTGGTCAAGGAGTACTGGGAGGCGGTCGGCGTCCAGATCACGCTCAAGGTGGAGGAGGACCGGCTGTACTCGACCCGCAACGCCGCCGGCCAGGTACAGGTGGCCCATCATCCCGCGCACCTGACCACGGACGTGGGCTTCGCGCTGCGCGAGGCGGGCCAGTTCCGGCCCGGCGACATCAGCAACCGCGGGTGGGACGACTGGTGGATGTCGGGCGGCGCATCCGGCGTGGTGCCGCCGCAGGAGGTGCAGGAGATCTACGCGCTGCTCGACCGCTACCTGCAGACGCCGCTGTTCACGCCGGAGTCGACCGCCATCGGCAACGAGTACTCCTCCAGGATGGTGCGGCAACTGTACGGAATCGGCACCGTGTCGCAGGCGCCCGTCCCGGTGATCGTGCGCAACGACCTGATCAACGTGCCGGACGTGGACTGGTGGTGGCCGGAGGGCCGCTGGTTCAACAACACCATTCCCGAGCAGTGGTTCATCCGCCAGTAAGCGCGCGCGTGCCGCTCGGGACCTGAGATCATGGGCCGCTTGCCGCGTGGCGGGCGGCCCGTGCGGCAATGCTCACCTACTTCATCAGGCGCTCGTTCTACCTGCTGATCACCGTGGCGGTGGTTTCGGTGGTGGCGTTCGTCCTGATTCAGCTGCCGCCCGGCGACTACCTCACCACCTACGTCATTCAGCTCGAAAACCAGGGATCCACCGTGTCCGAATACGAGTTGCAGGGCCTGCGGCGCCAGTTCGGGCTCGACCAGCCGGTCATGGTGCAGTACCTGAAGTGGATCTGGGGCATCGTCAGCCGCGGCGACTTCGGCCGTTCGCTGCTGTGGAACGTAGGGGTGAGCGAGCTGATCTGGGAGCGCATGGGGTGGACCATGGTGGTGGCCCTGGGCTCGCTGCTGTTCACCTACGCGGTCGCGATCCCGATCGGGATTTACTCGGCGCTGCACAAGTATTCCCCGTTCGACTTCTCGTTCACCGTGATCGGCTACGTGGGCCTGGCCACGCCCAACTTCTTTCTCGCCCTGCTGCTGATGTACATGGGCTTCAAGGTGTTCGGGCAGAGCGTCGGCGGATTGTTCTCGCCCGAATACGCCGACGCGCCGTGGAGTCTGCGCAAGTTGCTGGACCTGCTTTCCCACCTTTGGGTGCCGGTAGTCGTCCTGGGCACCGCCGGCACGGCGTCGATCATCCGCATCATGCGCGGCATGCTGCTCGACGAGCTCAAGAAGCAGTACGTGGTGACCGCGCGCGCCAAGGGGCTGTCGGAACAGCGGCTGGTGTTCCGCTACCCGGTGCGCATCGCGCTCAACCCGATCGTGGCCACCATCGGTTGGCAGCTTGCCACCATCATCTCGGGGGCGCCGATCGTCGGGGTGGTGCTGAGCCTGCCCACCACCGGCGCCATGATGCTGCGCGCCCTGCTGAGCCAGGACATGCTGCTCGCTGGCGCGTTCATCCTGCTGCTGAGCGTATTGACCGTCGTGGGTACCTTCATTTCCGACCTGCTGCTCGCGGCGCTCGACCCGCGTATCCGGCTGGAGCAATGAGCCGCGCACGCCGCCGGGTGGACCCGGAGCAGGCATTCATCGCCTCCCAGTACCAGCTCATGTGGCAGCGGTTCCGCAAGCACCGCCTGGCCATCGCCGGCGGCGTGGTGCTGGGCCTGATGTACCTGGTCGGCGTGTTCTGCGAGGTGGTGGCGCCCTACGACATCCGCACGCGCTTCTCGGAGCTGCCGCTGGCGCCGCCGCAGCGTATCCACTTCTTCCACGACGGCCGTTTCCACCTGCGCCCGTTCGTGTACGACTTCACGCTGGTGGAGGATCCGGTCACCTGGCGCAAGTCGTACGGCGAGGACCTGAGCGCCCGGCGGCCGATCTACCTGCTCGAGCCGGGCGACGAGTACCGGTTCTGGGGGTTGTTTCCGGCACGCGTGCACCTGTTCTCGGTCCGCGAAGGGACGCTGCTGCTGCTGGGCACCGACCAGATCGGGCGCGACGTGTTCAGCCGGCTGGTGTGCGGCGCGCGCGTGTCGCTGTCGGTCGGGTTGATCGGCGTGCTGCTGAGCTTCATCCTGGGGCTCGGCATTGGCGGCATATCGGGCTACTTCGGCGGCACCGCGGACAACCTCATTCAGCGGGTCATCGAGTTCCTGCGCTCCATTCCCGTGCTGCCGTTGTGGATGGCGCTGGCGGCCGCCCTGCCGCCGCAGTGGCCGGCGCTGCGCGTCTACTTCGGCATCACCATCATCCTGTCGTTGATCGGGTGGACCGGGTTGGCGCGGGTGGTGCGCAGCAAGCTGCTCAGCCTGCGCGAGGAGGACTTCGTGATGGCCGCGCGGGTGGCCGGCACCAGTGCCACGAGGATTATCGCCGGGCACCTGATCCCGTCGTTTCTCAGCTACGTGATCGTGGCGCTGACCCTGGCGGTACCGGAGATGATCCTGGCGGAGACGGCGCTCAGCTTCCTTGGTCTGGGCCTGCGTCCGCCGGTGGTGAGCTGGGGCGTGCTGCTCGGCGAGGCGCAGAACATCCACACCATCGCGCTGGCCCCGTGGCTGATGCTGCCGGGCGTGTTCATCATCGTCACCGTGCTCGCGTTCAACCTGCTCGGCGACGGCCTGCGCGACGCCGCCGACCCCTACCAGTGACCGAATCAGTGACCGAACGCCCCAACATCCTGTTCATCAGCACCGACCAGCAGACCTGGGACGCGGTTTCCGCGTACGGCAACCGCTGGCTGAGCACCCCGCACATCGACCGGCTGGTGGCGTCCGGCACCTCGTTCATGCGCTCCTACTGTACCGATCCGGTGTGTGCTCCGGCGCGTACGAGTTGGGCGACCGGGCGTTACACCTCGGAAGCCGGCGTGCCGTTCAACGGCGGCCTCCTGCATGCCGACATCCCCGACCTGGGACAACTCCTGCGCGCCGGCGGATTCGGCGCATACCACGCGGGCAAGTGGCACGTCGAAGGCCGCGACGTCACCGGCAGCTTCGACACGCTCTACTTCGGGGCGCGCCGGATTCTCGCCGGCAATGGCGAGTTCTACGACTCCGCCACTACCCACGCCGCGCTGCAGTTTCTCACCAGCTACGACGGCTCGCGGCCCTTCTACCTGCAACTGGGGCTCGTCAATCCACATGACGTGTGCGAGCACTGGCGCTACCACTCCGAGAAGAAGAAGCCCGATCCGGTCGCCCAGGGCATCCTGGGAGAGGCGGAGCTGCCGCCGCTGCCGGCGAACTTTCATTACGATCGGCGCGAGCCGCTGCAGCACCGGGTGGCGCGGCGCGACGACGACTGCCTGATCCACTGGAACATCCTGCGCCACGCGCGCAAGTTCTCCGCGCTGCAATGGCGCTACCTGGCGTGGTCCCTGTACCGCCTGGTCGAGAAGGTGGACGCCGAGATCGGCCTGGTGCTCGACGCCCTGGCCGCCAGCAGGTTCCGCGACGATACCATCGTGATCTTCACCTCCGATCACGGCGAGGCGGCTGGCCAGCACCAGATGTTTCAGAAGTTCACCCTGTACGAGGAGAGCGTGCGCACGCCGCTGGTGGTGGCCACTCTCGGCGACCGGCTGCCGGTAGAGAAGGGTAGGCAGCTCGACCACCTCGTGTCCGGCGTCGACCTTCCGGCCACGGTGTGCGACTACGCCGGCATGCCCGCTCCCCCGGGCTGTCTCGGGCGCAGCGTGCGGCCCCTGGTCGAGGGGCGCGAGGTGCCCTGGCGCGACGCCGTCTACATCGAGTCGAACTACTGGGGCCGCGCCCTGGTCACCGGCACCCACAAGTACATCACCGAGTACCGTCCGAAGGCGGTGGAGGACTACGTGCCGCCGGGGCCGGACAGCGCCGAGCGCGGCCTGGAGCAACTGTTCGACCTCCGGGCTGATCCCGGCGAGACTCGCAACCTGTCCGGTGATTCAGCGCTCTCGGCGACCCTGGCCGCGCTGCGCGCTGCAATTGTCTCGGAGGAGCGCCGCCTGGAGCGCCGTCCGCTCGTCCCCGGCGGGCCGCGCGCGATCGTCGACCAGTGGGGCTCCCGCCTCCGCGCACGCTGGCAGGCTCAGCAGCGGTGAGCGGAGAGCCGAACGCGGGCGCCGGCTCTTGTGGCAACGCGGCGGATCGGAGATCGAGATTCGTCGAGTCGAGGCGGCAGAGCAGTTGACGGCGACAGAATACATTTGTAATCTGTGCGTATGCGAGTAGTCGTCGCCGACGCCAGCTCGCTCATTCTGCTCGCCAAGTGTTCGATGCTGACTGAGTATTCTCGGGGAGTGAATTTGCAGGTTCCGCGGCAGGCGTTTGAAGAGGTCGCATCTGCGTCGCTTGTGCGCCGATACGACGATGCGGCGCTTGTTGCCAAGCTTGCCCGGGATGGTTCGATACGTGTGGTCACGGGAACCAAGCACCGGGATCTTCCGCGCGCACTGGGGCGTGGCGAAGCCGCGGCGATCCGACTTTGGTTTGAGGCCGATGCCGACTTGGTGTTGTCCGACGATGGTCGCGCTATCCGGGCGTGTAGAATCTTGGGGATCCCGTTTACGAGTTCGCCGAGGGTTGTTGTCGACCTCTACCGCACGGGAGCAGTCACCTTGCCTAGAGCGCGGCGGGCCCTCGAGGTGCTGGCGGTGACCGGACACTATGGCCGCGACATGATCGCTGCCGCAATGGTGGCGTTGCAGGAGGTGCGTCAAGATGACCAAACCAACGACGATCCGTCTGCCTGAGGAGATCTTGAGCGAGCTTGATCGCCGCGCCCGGGCGCGCGGCAAGGATCGTGCGACGTTGTTGCGGGAGCTGCTTCGGGACGCTTTGGCGCGCGATCGGGAGGACGAGGTGCTGGCCGCGTATCGTTCCGGAAGCATCTCTCTTTCACAGGCCGCATCCCGACTCGGCACCGACGTATGGGCGTTCTTCAATGTTCTTTCGCGGCGCGGTGAGACGATAAGCGTCACGCTGGAAGACTGGATCGACTCCGAGTCTTCGCTATGAGGGACTCAGGCCGCCTTCGTCGGCATCTGCCGCCGCCGCCGTTCAGGTAGTCCGCGGCACTCCCGAACCAGCAAGCCAGCACGCGAGGAGCGGACGCGGCGCGCTGATTTCTGGTTGGGCAGGCCGGCGCGTTCGGGATACACTATAGCAGCCCGTGGCGAAACTCCGGTTGCATTCGAGGTGCGGCGCGGGGTTCCTCCACGAGTTGCTAAGGCGCCGCGCAGTTCGCGACTCCAGCCAATTCCGTTGCGCGGGCGTTTGGAGGATAGCCGATGCCGACCGCCGGCGAGCAGATGCACTGGTCGATCGATCATGACACCGGGTTTCAACGCCCTTACTTCGGGAACGCGTTGCGCGCCGTCCTGGAGAGCTGGGCTCCCGGTACCGCGCACGACGGCGCCGTGCGCCGCTACGAGCTGCTGCCGAACTACGCCGCCGGCTGGCACCAGGGGTGGTTGGACGGGGGCGGCGAGCTGCGCATCGGCGGCGCCGAGATCGCGCGCGGCCCCGATTCCTCCGGCGGCGCGCACTACCGGGTCTCCCACGACAACGCCACCAGCGGAGAACGGGTAGCGCTCGACTTCCATACCACCGGCGATCCGCTGCCCAGGCTCACCGGCGCCTGGAGCGTGACCACAACCAACTCCGCCGGCGACGGGTACCGCGGGATCGAGGTCGCGGGATCGACCGCCGTGGACGCCGGCCGGCGGGTGGTGTCGCTGAGGATCAACGGCGTCGAATTGCGCACCGGCGAGATGGATGCCGCGGTGCCGCTGACCTCCTGGTGGGCGTTGTTCGACGGTTTGCCGTCTATCGTGGCAGGCGCCGACGAAGCGGCGCCGTTCGCCGTGCTGGAGGACCTGGAGAAGCTGCGAGCGCCGTGCACCATCCGCCCACTCACCGACGGGCCGATAGAGATAGCATGCCATCGGCTGCGCGGATACTGCCAGCATGGCGCCGGCATGCTGCCCAGCTACTGGTGGCTGGACGAGGGCGGCACCGTGTGCGTGGTCACCAGCATGTTCCATACCATGGTGCTGCGCGCTCCCGGAGACGGGGAGGGCGAGGCATGAGCACACATCCGAACATCGTGTTCATCAACACCGACCAGCAGACCTGGGACGCTGTTTCCGCCTACGGCAACCGCTGGCTGAACACGCCCAACATGGACCGCCTGGTGGCCTCCGGGACGTCGTTCATGCGCTCCTACTGCACCGACCCGGTGTGCGCCCCGGCGCGCACGAGCTGGGCCACCGGGCGCTACACCTCGGAAGCCGGCGTGCCGTTCAACGGCGGCCATCTGCACGACGACATCCCCGACCTGGGCCAGCTCCTGCGGGCCGGCGGCTACGGCGCCTTCCACGGCGGCAAGTGGCACGTCGACGGCCGCGACGTCACCCGCAGCTTCGACACCTTGTACTACGGTGCGCGCCGTATCGGCGCCAGCACCGGCGAATTCTACGACCCCGCCATCACCCACGCCGCGCTGCAGTTCCTGACCACCCACGACGGCGAGGCGCCATTCTACCTGCAACTTGCGTTCGTCAATCCGCACGACGTGTGCGAGTACGGCCACAACTACGAGGAGAAGGAGATTCCCGACGCGGTCGCCCAGGGCATCCTGCGCGAGGATGAGCTGCCGCCGCTGCCGGACAACTTCGACTACGACCCGCGCGAGCCATTGCAGCACCGCGTGATCCGGCGTGACGACGAGTGCCTCATCCACTGGAAGATCCTGCGCAAGACGCGCCGCTTCTCCGCCCTGGACTGGCGCTCGTTCGCCTGGAACCTGTACCGCTTCGTGGAGAAGGTGGACGCCGAGATCGGCCTGGTGCTCGATGCCCTGGCCGCCAGCCGGTTCCGCGACGACACCATCGTGATCTTCACCGTCGACCACGGTGAGGCGGCCGGTCAGCACCAGATGTTCCAGAAGTTCACCCTGTACGAGGAGAGCGTGCGTGTGCCGCTGGTGGTGGCCAGCCTCGGCGACCGGCTGCCGGTGGAGAAGGGCAGCCGGCTCGACCACCTGGTGTCCGGCGTCGACCTGCCGGCAACGATATGCGATTACGCCGGCATTCCCGCTCCGCCGCGCTGCCTCGGGCGCAGCCTGCGGCCCCTGGTCGAGGGCCGCGAGGTGCCCTGGCGGGACGGGGTGTACATCGAGTCCAACTACTGGGGCCGCGCCCTGGTCACCGCCACCCACAAGTACGTCACCGAGTACCGCCCGAAGCAGGTGGAGGACTACGTGCCGCCGGGGCCGGACACCGCCGAGCGCGGCCTGGAGCAGCTCTTCGACCTGCAGGCCGATCCCGGCGAGACCCGCAACCTGGCCTCCGACCCGGCGCAGGCGGCGACCCTGGCCGCGTTGCGCGCGTCACTTGCCACCGAAGAGCGCCGCCTGGAGAGGCGTCCGCTCGAACCCGGCCGGCCGCGCGACGTGGTAGACCAATGGGGCGCCCGCCTCCGCCGACGCTGGCAAACGTACGCCGAAGACTCGTAACCGTCATCTCGTGCCGCGCATTCGGTGTCGTCTGCCCTGTTGGCGAGCGTGACCGAGTCCGCCTCTGGAGCCCGCGGCTCTGGGAGACTATCGGCGCGTGGACCGAGCTCGCTCCTTCAGCACTCTGCGAGCCCGGTGTTTCTCGGGTTCGTCCAACTGGCGACCCAGCTTGGCGCTGCAAGTCCGGAGAAGCTGGCGATCCAGCAAGAAAGGAACCGGTTCGTTCGATCCGAGAGCCGTGATGTCCGCGATTTCTTTTGCAGAACATGAGGACACGAACTCGGCAACACATTCCGCGAGTTCAGCGAGATCTTCGTCTCCTGTACCTCGGATATCAGCGTCGACATCAGGCGTACGCGTACGTGTCATGAATCCGCTGATCTCGTCGGAGCCCCACTCGGTCGTCGTGTCCGACTCCCGCTTCAGAGAGAGAGATTGATTCCCATCCGGCACCCTTATGCCCACAAGATGAACTCGAACTCCGAAGCTCTGCGCTATCTGAACACCGATTCGCGTATCTTCATCTCCAGACAGCAAAACGGCGTCCGCAATCGCGTGATTACGCGCCAAGTCAATCAGGTCCGCCACAATGAGGGAATCGACACCCTTCTGCCTGCCGGCTTGCGATATCGCGCCAAGCCGCAGCTTGATGTCAGTTGAATCAGCCAATTCCTCGTGCTCTGACGAGAGTCCGCGAGCCAGGGCTCCATCGTACCAGTAGATACGGAGCAACGGACGTCGATCGGTCAGGACGGACGCGGTCTCCTTGAGCTTGGCGAGCGTGTTTGGGACGTCAAGTTTGACGTCTTTCCTGCGTAGTTTTTGGCCGCTGACAGCGATAGCGCCAGCGAAGTAGAGGTAGCCGGCGTCAACAAACACAGCAGTACGCACAGTTCCGTACCTCAATCCTAAAAAAAGGGCCCCGTGGGGCCCCGAAGTAGTCCACGCTCCAACCTATAGGTAGTATTTCGGGAGCCGCTGGACTATCAGATAGTACGCCGCGATTGGGGAGCCGTCAAGGGCTTTCATTTGGCATCAGCATCGACCCGTGAGCGCAGTTGTGGTACATCCATCAGCTTACATGCCTGGAGCTTGGAGGGGGACTGCTACGAGAGTTGGCGCACCCGGTGACATGATTGGAGTTTGACAAGTATACTTGACGAGTTGACGCAAGTGGTAGCATCTTGCATCATCGTGTACATGAGCGTGCTCAAGGCTGCGATGGGGAAGAATGGGTATCGGCAGGCAGACGTGGCGAAGGCCGCGGCGGTCAGCCGGCAGGCCGTGTCGCTGTGGTTCGCCGCCGAAGGGGATTTTCGCAATGTGCATGTCGCCAACCTGCTGAACCTGAGCGCCGGTCTCGGCATCGCGCCCGCCGAGTTGCTCCAGCCGCTGCTTGGATTGGAGGGTCGCGCCGAGGAGAGGCGGTTGTACGCGGAGTTCTGTTGGGACCGTTCCTTTCCCGACATCTATCGGTTTCTGGCGGCGCTGGCCGCGGGACAACCCCGCGCAGTGGCACGCTTGATCGAGAGCCGCGGAATATACGAGGCGGCCGCCGTGCTCGGGCCACAGGTGTGGGACGCTTATCCCGATCTCCGCTCGAGGTTGCCGGCGGCGAGACGTGCCGTGGTCGATGCCGTGTGGAAGATTCACGGCGATTTGAGCCGTCGTTAGCGGCCCGCGTGCTGCCGCGGCCGCTGCTGCAGGCGCTCAGGCACGTGTTCGCGCAACGGATCAGCGGCTGCATGCTGGTCGGCGGCACCGCGCTGGCGGGTTTCTATGCGGGTCACCGGCGCTCCGATGATCTCGACCTGTTTACCGGCAGCGCAGCCGCCTTTACCGAGACCGTGCTCGCCGTGCGCACCTTGCGGTCGCTCGGAGTCGAACTGGTCGAGGCGGCCCACAGCAACCAGTACTTCCGTGCCGTGTGCCACCACCGGGAACTCTCGTTTACCGTGGACGTCGTGCATGACGAGCATGTGTTCGGCATCACCGACACGAACCGATCCGGCGACGTGGTGGTGGCCGGCCTGTCCGGGCTGCTCGCCATGAAGGCCGCCACGCTCGTGTCGAGGTGCAGCGAGAAGGATCTGTATGACCTGATCTGGCTGTGCGATGCATTCCCCGACCGGGCGCTGCCGGACCTGATCGAGCTCGCCGGCACGGTAGACGGCGGCGTGACCGGCGAGACGCTGGTCTACAGCATCGGGAGCACCAGGCTGGAGCGCGAAGCCTGCGGATTCGCCGTCGAATTCGGCGTGTCCGCGGCTGCCGTGTTCCGCCAGGTAACCGCGTTCCAACGCGACCTCCTGACCGTCCTCGATCACCACCTTACCCAAGGCACATCCAGCCCGCTCCGCGACCTGGTGCGCAGGATCCGGAAACTGTAGGTCAGCGGCGCGCCTTACCCGCGTGGTCGTCCGTGCGCGGGCGCCACCGGTAGCTGACATCGGGCTCGTCTTCCGGGGGTGGGCTGCGGCCGCGGTCGTAGGCTTCGAAGCCATGGGCCTCGTAGAATCGGCAGGCGGCGGCGTTGCGCTGCAGGGTGAGCACGCGAAGACCCTTGGGCGACAAGGTCTTGGCCTGCGCGAGCATCGCCGAGCCGGCTCCCCGGCGCTGCTCCGGAGGATCGACGTAGAGTTGATCGATCCATTCATTGGCGATCGCCATCACGCCGACCGGACGGCCATCCCTTACCGCCACCCACAGTTCGTGGTCGCGGGCGACGACGTTGGTGAAGTAGCGGCGGTACTCGTGGTCGGCCCGGATCTGTTCCGGCTTCAGGATGCCCTGCAACAGGCCGGTGATGCTCCGCAGGTACAAGTCGGCTGCCGGGGCCAACTCGGCGGGTAGCATGCGCCTCACTTCGATCTTCGGCACGGAAGCGTTCTCAGCCAGCCGCGGTCGCCGCGCTCGGCGCGGTCACCGGTCGGGGAATGCCTCCTGGTAGGCGGTCCAGGTCGCCTCGTCGAGCGGGGTGGCGGCGGCGCGGATGTTCTGCTCCAGTTGGGCGGCGTTGAGGCTGCCGATCGGGTTGCCGTGGATGCGCGGCTCCCGGAGGCAGAACTGCAGGGCGAGCTGCAGCAGGTCGATGCCGCGGTCGCGGCACCACTGCCAGCGCTCGCGCGCCGCGGCGATGTCCTCTTCGTGCCGGTAGTTACCGAGCCGCGCAGTCTCTGCCGGGTCGCCGCCGGTCAGCAGTCCGCGCAGGATCGACCAGCCGTTCATGACGCCCACGCCGGCGGCGGCGGCGGCCGGAAGCACCCCGTCGGCGGCGCTCTGCCGCAGCAGGTGGTAGTCGCTGAAGCACAGCAGGAAGTCGACGTCGCCGGTGGCGATCGCCTGCCGGTGGAACTCGTGCGGGCGCATGCCGTAGCCGACGTTGCGTACCAGGCCGCGCGCCTTGAGGCTCAACAGTCCGGCCAGGGTGCCGTCCTTGGCCAGCGTCGGCTCCATGCGCGGCGGGTCGTGGATCAGCATGCCGTCGAAGTGGTCGGTGCCGAGCAGGGCGAGCTGATCCTCCACGTCGCGCACCACGCGCTCGGCCGAGAAATCCGGCTCACCGTCGCCATAGCCGCCCCACGACGCTCCTGAGTGGCAGCACAGCCGCCCGGTGACGATCACGTCCCCGCGCGAGATCTCCCGCAGCGCCAGGCCGAGCTTGCGCAGCGAGTCGCCGTAGCAGCGCGCACAGTCGAAGTGGTTCACCCCAAGCGCGACGGCGTGCTTCACCAGCGCCACGGCATCCTCGTCGGCCACGAACCCGAAGTGGTTGCCGAATCCCTGGGTGCCGAACGGTATGACCGGGATCGAGAGCCCGGTCTTGCCGAGTACGCGGCGCGGCACGTCGGGCAGGTCAGCTTGGATCATCATGAGACTCCTGTATCGGGGTTGCCGGCGCACCACGCCAGGCAGTTGCGCAGCAGCCGCTGGTACGAAGGCTGCAGCCAGATCGGCAGGTTGTGGCCCGGCGTGAGTACGCACACGCGGCCCTTGCCATGAGTGCGCGTCCAGCCGCCCGGTTGGGTGCCGTGCTCCGAGGCCGTGTGCAGGAACAGGTCCACGTGCGGATCGTTCATCGCCATCTGGTAGTGCTCGTCGCGGCCGGAGAACGGCGTGCATCCGGCGGTGAGCGGATGTCCCCCGGCCGGCTCCACGGTTACCTCGGTCTGTGGCGGATGCCCCGCGAACGTGCCGCCCATCAGCCGGCTGAGCGACGGCGAGTCGTCGTACAGCGCGGTGCCGGAGTGCAGAAACAGGATGCCGTTGCCGGCCGCAACGTAATCCGCGAACGCGCTTCCCTCCTGCTCGGCGGCCCACGGCGCCGCGTCGGTGGTGGAGCGATTATTCGCCTTGGAGAACACCACCACGCGGTACTGTCGCATCGCCTCGGCTGACCAGGTGTCGGGATCCTCGATCCAGTCGAATTCGTAGCCGCTGCCGGCCAGGGGAGCGAGCCCACCCCGGGTCAGGGAAGCGGGGTGGGCGCGGTCATCGCACAGTACCAGCGTTCGCATACTGGCGCGGAGACTACACGAATCGCGCAGGTTGCGGAATTGGGCCGCGACGTTACCCGCGATGGCGCCACGCCCACGTTTCCGGTACAGTGCCGCGGAAACGAACCCGGGCGCGGGCCGGCACGGGCTGTAGTCATCCATTGCGGCACGACCCTCCGGCGCCGGGTCGGCCGGCAGCCCCGTGACGGCTTGCCGGCCACCACCTCCGGGAACTACCCGAGTTGTGGTACGCCGCGCCGTCATGGAGGCCAATCACGAGATGAACATCCTGGTGACCAACGCCGACAACCCGTTCGCGGGTGCCGTTGCCGATCGGCTCGCCGAGCACCACGCGGTGCGGCGCATCGGGTGGGAGGAACCGCTGGAGGCGGATGCCGCGACCGATCAAGTGGTAGCCGGAATCGAGGCCGTGGTCCACTTCGCACTTCCGCGGGCTGGAGGCGACGCCAACGACCTGATCGATCACGCCACGCGGCGCACCTACAACCTGCTGCTGGCGGCCGTGGCTGCCGGGGCGGAACGATGCATCTGCGTCAGCACCCTGCGCCTGTTCGAGGCGCTGCCCGCCCACTTCACGGTTACCGAACAGTGGCGTTCACGGCCGCCGAGCGACGATCCGGCGCTGCTGGCGTGCCATCTCGGCGAGATCATCGCCAAGGAGTGCGCCCGCGACCGTCTCATGCGGGTGCTCACGCTACGCCTCGGATTCCCGGAGGTCGTTGGCGACCGCGGTGCGTTGAGCGGCAAGCATGGTCCGGCGGCGATAGCCGCCTCGGATGCCGCCGATGCCATTGCACGTGCGTTGGCGGCGGAATTGGCGCAGTGGCAGGAGGTACACGTGCAGTCTCCCGGGCCAAGAGCCCGCTACCTGATGCGCGAGGCCGAGAGGCTGTTGGCGTTCCCAAGCGCGGACAGCGAGGGGGCGGTATCATGAACGTGCTCATTCTCGGTGGCAACGGCATGATGGGTCCTTGGGTGATCGAAGCGCTCGCTGGCCGGCATACCCTGCGCGTGACCGACATCAACGAGGCGCCGCCCGACTTCGCTCACGAGTACCGTCGCCTGAGCGTCGCCGACCGGGACGGCGTGGCCGCGGCCGCGGAGGGGATGGACGCCATCGTCAACCTGTCGGTGCTGCGGGAAGACCGGACGCAGGCGTTCGAGGTGAACGTGCAGGGCAACTACAACCTGGCGGTGGCGGCGGTCCGGCACGGCATCCGGCGCATCGTCAACACCGGCCCCCACTACCAGCTCGCCGGCCAGCAGTACGAGGACTGGGACTTCGACCTGAACCCGGACATGCCGCCGCAGCCGGGCACCCGCCTGTACGCGCTCACCAAGGCGCTCGGCCAGGAGGTGCTGCGCGTGTTCAGCGAGCGGCATGACCTGTACGTGCAGACGCTGCTGTTCATGGGCATGCGCCACCCCGGCACCTGGCTATGGAACCGCCACCAACCCGGTGACAAAGCAATCCTCGGCCAGGACCTGGAGCGGCCGTTCGTGATCGCCTGGCCCGACACCGGGACCGCCGTGCGCGCCGCCCTGGAGGTCGAGTTGGCCCGCCTGCCGTCACGCTGCGAGACCTACTTCACGTTCGCCCGCAGCCCCCACCGCAAGTTCTCCAGCGACAAGATCGCCCGCATCCTCGGCTGGCAACCCGCCTACCACCTCGAACAGTTCTGGATCCGCCCCCCCGACGAGACCGGCTGACAGCCGTCGGTCCGGGGCGTCTCAGCCGCACGGTACGGGAGCGTCGGGACGGAGCAGGGCTTCGGACTTGAGGTCGGTCCAGAGGTCGGCGGGGACGGGGGTTTGCAGGCGCTGGACGTTGCCGGTGACGTATTCGGGGCGGGCGGCGCCAGGGATGACGGCGGTGACAAGCGGGTGGGCGAGGGGGAACTGCAGGGCGGCGGTGGCCAGGTCGACGCCGTGGCGGTGGCACACCGCCGCCATCGCCTGCACGCGCTGCACCACTTCGGGCGGCGGGGCGGCGTAGCGGTAGGTGGCGTTGCCGCGGCCCCCGGTGGCCAGGATGCCGGAGGCAAACAGGGCGCCGACGATGATCCTCACGCCGGCCGCGGCGCAGCGCGGGAAGTCGTGGTCGAGCACGTCGTGGTCGAGCAGGTTGTAGTCCTGGGCGACCAGGAAGAAATCGAGCTCCATCAGGTCCAGGAAACGGGGAATCAGGCCGACGAAGTTGATGCCGGCGCCCACCCCGGAGACGGCGCCGCTTGAACGCAACTGGTCGAGCGCACGCCAGCCGCTGGTGGCCACTTCCTGCATCAGCGCGGCGATGCGCTGCTCGGAGTGATGAAACATCTGGTCGAGATCGTGGATCACCAGCAGGTCGACCGAGCCGAGGCCGAGCCGCTGCAGGCTGTCCTCGTAGGAGCGCATGATGCCGTCGTAGCTGTAGTCGAAGTGCAGCGTGAACGGCAGCGGGTCGCGCCAGTACTCCTGGTCGAGCAGGTCGGGCCGGGTGGTGGGACGCAGCACGCGGCCCACCTTGGTGGAGACCTTGAACTGTTCGCGCGGGCGGCCGCGCAGGAATTCGCCGAGGCGATGTTCGCTTTTGCCGTGGCCGTAGAAAGGCGAGGTGTCAAAGTAGCGAACGCCAGCGTCCCAGGCGCTCTGCATCACATCCCGGGCGGTCGCGTCGCTGACCGAGCCAAGCAGGTCGCCGATCGGCGCGCAGCCGAGACCGAGCCGGGTGAGTTCGACGCCGGTGCGCCCCAGGGTTGCCGTTTGCATGTCTTACCCAATCACGGAGAGACGCAACTGGTCCACCGCCGCAGTGCGCCGCCGGGACCGGCAGCCCGCGACGAAACCTGCTGGACTGAGTGCGGCGACGCCGGGTCCCGCGACCGGCTGCTCCGGGTGCGAGTGCGCAGCAGCGCGGCCACGAGTAGGAGCCTCACCGGCGATCGTTCATCGCCGCCCGTAACGTCGAAAGGTCGGCGTGCAGTTCCTTCCGTAGCTGGTCGAGCCGGGCACTCATCGCGTCGAGCCGAGCGTTGATCCGATCCTCCGTCTGGCGGAGACGGTCGCCGCCGTCGGCGCGTAGCTGAGCTAGCTCGGCCCTCACGACACCCACCCGAGCATCGGTGCGCCTTTCCATCTCGTCCAGAGATTGGTCGATTGCGGAGAGCCGCTGGCTGACGCCGCCCTGGCCGTGCTGCACGTGGTCGCCCCGGTCCAGGCGACCGTCGATCCGGTCCAGACGCTTGAGCACGTCCTGCAGGGTGGGTTCACTCATGGCTCCTACTGTTGCACGCATGCGTGGCGCCAGCAACCCGAGTCAGCAGTGCGCCGTGCCATCGCACGTCGGCTGCTCGCGCTGCTTCGCGCTGCTCCGGTCGTGTTGATTTCGCGGCGGGCGGTCAACTACATTGAGAATACTTGTGCCGCTCTGGCGGACCGGATGGTCCGGGCACGGCGGCCCGGCTGTGAGCGCGATCCGCTGCCGCAGCAACACGCAGAGTGAGAAGGGTAGAGGCATCGTGGACGTCACGCAGATTGGCGCGCAGGTGGAGCGCGAGAGCGGGCTGCTGCAAGGGGTCCGCCAGCAGCTCGAGAAGGTGATCATTGGGCAGGGCTATCTGCTCGAACGGCTGCAGATCGGACTCCTTTGCAATGCCCACCTCCTGATCGAGGGAGTTCCGGGCCTCGCCAAGACGCTCTCCATCACTACCCTGGCGCAGGCGATCAACGCCCACTTCCGGCGCATCCAGTTCACGCCCGACCTGTTGCCTGCCGACCTGATCGGCACGCTGGTGTACCACCCCGGCAGCGGCGAGTTCACCACCAAGCGCGGGCCGATCTTCGCCAACATCATCCTCGCGGACGAGATCAACCGCGCCCCCGCCAAGGTGCAGAGCGCCCTGTTGGAGGCGATGCAGGAGCGGCAGGTGACCATCGGCGACGACAGCCACGCGCTCGACGATCCGTTCATGGTGCTGGCCACGCAGAATCCGATCGAGCAGGAAGGCACCTACCCGCTGCCGGAGGCGCAGGTGGACCGCTTCATGCTCAAGGTCCAGGTCAGCTATCCCAGCCGCGACGAGGAGTTGCGCATCCTGCGCCAGATGGCGCGCACCGCCGCGGCGCCGCGGGTGGAGCCGATTCTGCAGCCCTCCGACTTCGGCCGCCTGCGCGCCCTCGTGGAACGGATCCACATGGAGGAGAAGGTGGAGGAATATGTCGTCGACGTGGTGTACGCGACGCGCGAGCCGGCCACCTTCGGGCTGGAGCTGGACGGCCTGATAGAGTACGGCGCCTCGCCGCGTGCCACCATCTACCTGACCCTGGCCGCCAAGGCGCACGCCCTGTTGCACGGGCGTGGCTACGTGACGCCACAGGACGTCAAGACGATGGCGCCCGACGTGCTGCGCCACCGCGTCATACTCAGCTACGAGGCGGAAGCCGAGGAGCGCACCGCCGACGACCTGGTGGCGGAGATTCTGGACGCTGTCCCGGTGCCGTGATCTCCCCGGAGTTGGCGCGCCAGATTCGCTACATCCAGATCAGCGCCCGGCGCGCCGTGGACACCGTGTTCGGCGGCGAGTACGCAAGCGTCTTTCGGGGCCAGGGCATCGAGTTCCAGGAGGTGCGCGACTACCAGCCCGGCGACGAGATTCGCAGCATCGACTGGAACGTGACCGCGCGCATGGGGCACCCCTACGTGAAGCGCTTCGTGGAGGAACGCGAGCTGACAGTGTTGTTCGTGGTCGATCTGTCCGCTTCCGGAGCGTTTGGCTCCATCGCCAAGAGCAAGACCGAGGTGGCCGCGGAACTGACCGCGCTGCTGGCGTTCTCGGCAATCCGCCACAACGACCGCGTCGGCCTGGTTGCGTTCACCGGCGGCGTCGAACTGTTCATCCCGCCCAAGAAGGGGGTGACCCATGTGCTGCGACTGGTCCGGGAGCTGCTGTTCTTCGAGCCGGAGGGCACGCGCACCGACATCGGCGCCGCGCTGCGCTTCGTCAGCCGCGTGCAGCGGCGCCGGGCCACGGTGTTCCTGGTTTCCGACTTTCTCGCCGCGGACTACGAGCCGGCGCTGCGGCTGGCGGCGGCGCGGCACGACCTGATCGCCGCGTCGATCGTCGATCCGCACGAGATGGCGTTGCCGCGTGCCGGGCTGCTCGACCTGCAGGACGCGGAGACCGGTCGGCGGGTACTGATCGACACCTCCAGCCGCCGGGTGCGCGCGGACTACGAGCGGCGCGGGCGGGAGCGGCAGCAAGAGCTGTCCGCGCAATTGCGCCGGCTCGGGGTCGACCAGATTCCCATCCACACCGACCAGTCTTGGACGCGCGACTTGGTGCGATTCTTCAAGGCGCGCGAGCGGCGCGCCGCGGGCGGGCGGTAGCAAGGTGACCTGGGGGCGCGGCATTGCGTGGGGTGTATTCGGCGCGTGGCTGGCGCTGGTGTCCGGCTGTAGCGGCGGGGCCGCGGAGGAGCAGGGTGCGGTGGTCGGTTGGCAGGTGGAACGGTCGGACGGCGCGGACGGCGCCGCGTTGGCGGTGCGGCTGGACCGAGACCGCATCACCACGGCCGAGTGGCTCGCCCTGGAGGTCGAAGTCCACGCCGCCGAGGGACGGGCCGTGCGGCTGCCCGCGTCCGCCGAATTGGAGGCCGGCTCGTTGCGCGTGGAACGGATGCAGACCGAGCCGCCCGAGTTGGTGGAAGACGGCACGGTGCGCTGGCTGCGGCGGTTCGAACTGCAGCCGTTCCTGGCCGGCGACTATGCCGTTCCCGCCCTGCAGGTGGCGGTCGCGGGTGCGCCCGCTGCCGCCGGGGACGCCGGGGAGGAAACCTGGCTGACCTCGGAGCCGATCCCGGTGACCGTGGTGTCGGTGATCGACCCGTCGGAAGCGGCGCCGCGTCCGCGCGAGGTAGCGGATCCGGTGGCGGTGGCGCCGCGTACGGCCCAGATTGTGCTGGTTGCCGCGGCCGGTCTGGGGGTGGCCGGCGCCGCGGCCGGCGCCGCGTTCTGGTGGCGGCGCCGGGCAGCACGCATCCGTGCCCGCGAGGCGCTGGTACCGCCGCACGAGGCGGCGCTGCGCGCGCTGCAGGAGCTGGCGGCCGGTGACCTGCCGGAGCGCGATCCGCTGGCGTTTCACCATGCGGTCGCCGATATCCTGCGCCGTTACCTGGAGCAACGTTTCGCGGTGCGCGCGCCGGAGCGCACCACCGAGGAGTTGATGCTGATCGCCGCCGACGCTGACTGGCTGGACAACGTGCAACGGCACGCCCTGCACGCCTTCCTTGCAAGCTGTGACCAGGTCAAGTTTGCCGGCGCGCGCCCGCCGGCGGCCGCCGCCCGCGGCTTGATCGACAAGGCGTCCGACCTTGTTACCGCACTGCGCCTGGTGCCGGCGGAGGAGTCCGAGGAGGACGCCGTTGCAGTTTGAAGCGCCGTGGGCGTTCCTGCTGGCACCGGTGGTGGCGGCGCTGCCGCTGCTGCGCCACTGGGCCGGGCGTCGGCAGGCCGGCCTGACCTTTTCCTCCGCGGCGTTGCCGGCCGCGGTGACGCCGTCGTGGCGGCAGCGGTTGGCGTGGCTGCCGCTGGCGCTGCAGGTCGCGTCCCTGCTGTTGCTGGTGGTGGCTCTGGCGCGCCCGCGCGAGGGGCAGGAGCAGGTGGTGGACGTGAGCCGCGGGGTGGCGATCGAGCTGGTAGTGGATCGCTCGTCGAGCATGCGGGTGCCGATGGCCGCCGGGCCGGACAGCCCGAGCCGCCTGCAGGCCGCCAAGGCGGTGCTCGCGCGGTTCATTCGCGGCGACGACTCCGGCCTGCAGGGGCGTTCCCAGGACCTTATTGGACTGGTCACCTTCGCCCGCTACGCAGAGACCATTTTGCCGCTCACCCTGGCCCACGACGCCGCCGACGGCTTCCTGGGCGGCATCGAGCTGGCCGGCAAGGGCAGCGCCGAGGACGGCACCGCGATCGGCGACGCCATCGCGCTGGCCGCCGCCCGCCTGCACACCGCCGAGGAAGAGCTGCGCGCGTCGGGCGCCGCCGCCACCTACGAGATCAAGAGCAAGGTGATCGTGCTGCTCACCGACGGCATCAACAACACCGGCACCCGCGAGCCGCTCGCCGCCGCCGAACTGGCGCGTGACTGGGGTATCACCGTGCACGCGATCGGCATTGCCGCGGACGAGACGGTCCGCTCCTCCGGCAACACCACCCTGTTCCGGCTCGGCCGTCGCGAGATCGATGAGGCGGCCCTGCGCGCCATCGCCGAGACCACCGGCGGCCTGTTCCGCATTGCCGGCGACGCGCGTGCGCTGCACGAGGTGTACCGCGAGATCGACGCCCTGGAGCGCAGCGAGATCGAGTCGGTGCGCTACGTGAGCTACCGCGAGCGCTTCGTGCCCTGGGCCCTGGCCGCCGCCGCGTGCATGTTCGCGGCCGTCCTGCTGAGCGCAACCGTGTTGCGCCGGAGCCCGTGATGCCGCTCATTGCAACCGGCGGCGCGCTGCGCTTCGTGCATCCCGAGGCGTTCCTGTTGCTGTGGCTCCTGCTGCCGCTGGCGGCGGCGCTGTACCTGGCCGGGCGCGCCCGGCGGCGCGACGCCCGCCGCTTCCGCGCCGTGCCGGAGCAGGGGACGCCGCCGTCGGGCGCCCGCCCGCTGCTGACGGTCTTCACCTTGACCGGGATGGCACTGCTGGTGATCGGCATCGCCCGGCCCGGCTGGGAGTCGAGTCCCACCACCGTGGAGCGGCGCGGGCGCGACGTGGTGTTCGTGGTGGACACCTCGCGCAGCATGCTGGCCGAGGATCTGGCCCCCAACCGGCTGGAACGCGCCAAACTGGCGATCCTGGACGCGGTGGAGAAGTTGGACGGGGACCGGGTGGCGCTGGTGGCGTATGCCGGCAGCGCGGTGGTGAAGAGCCCGCTGACCTTCGACTACGGGTTCTTCCGCATGGCCGTGCGGCAACTGTCGGCAACCAGCGTGAGCCGCGGCGGGTCGCTGCTCGGCGATGCGTTGCGGACCGTACACGATGACGTACTTGACAACCAGGTACGCGAGTTCAAGGACGTGCTGCTGATCACCGACGGCGGCGACCACGACAGTTTCCCGGTCGAGGCCGCCGAGGCGCTCGGCCAGAGCGGTGCCCGGATCCTGGCCATCGGCCTCGGTGACGACACCGCGGGACAGCCGATCCCCGACCTGCGGCGGTCCGGGCGCGCCGACGCCGTCTACGTGGAGCATGACGGCCAGATCGTGCTCAGCGCGCTGGACGCCGACCTGCTGCGCGCGGTGGCCGGCGCCACCCCGGCGGGCCGCTACGTGCACTGGGCCACCGGCAACCTGGACCTGGGACGCCTGTACCGGGAGATGATCGCCGCCGCCCCGGGCCGCCTGCTGGAGGCGGAGGCGGTCGAACTGATCAACGAGCGGTTTCAGATCTTCCTCGGCCTCGCCCTGCTGCTGTTCGCCGTCACCGCCGCCGTGCCGGACCGGTTGCGGCTGCCGCGCCTGTTCGTGGGGCGCCTCGGCGACCTCAGGCGTCGTCAGCGCACACCGGTGGTTCAACCGACCGCGGCCGCTCGCCGACGCTCGACGCCTCACCAGGTACGGGGAGCGGCGTCCGGATGAGCAGACCGTTCAGGCATTGCGATGGGCCTCGGCGGAACCGGAGCGACCTCCCTGCGCCGGGCAACTCACGCCCAAACGCCGGCCGCATTCGAGCGGCGTTACATGCGGGCTGGCCGCGTCACTCCTCGCTCTCAAGTGGCCGAACTGCTCGGTCGCCGCGCCTTGCCGCCGCGGCGCCTGGCCGCCTTCGGTGTGATGCCGGGTTCCGCCACGGGCCGCTCGCGGTCGTTCGGGACCGGGCCGACCGGCGCGCAGTAACGGCGGCGCATGGGTGGAACGGGCGGGCCGGCGGTGGTCGGATGAGGCCGCTTCCCCGCCGGAATCGAGGCAGGCGCATCAGCTTGCCGGTGTCTGGCATGCTGGCGGTGGCGGTTTGGCTGGCCGTCGGCGGCGGCGGGGCGGCGGCGATCGGCCAACCGGAACGCGCGGCGCGAGCCGGCATGGCCGCGTATCGCGGCGGCGACTTCGAGACCGCGGCCAGTGCCTTCACCGGCGCCGCCGAGTTGCGGCCCGGCAACGCGGGGTTGTTGTACAACGCCGGCGCGGCCGCGTACCGGCTTGGCAGCTATGGCGCCGCCCGGCGGCTCTTGCAGGCTTCGATCAACGGCGCCGACGACGATCGGCTCGCCGCGGCCGGGCACTTGGCGGTCGGTCACTCCTGGATGGCGGAGGCGGAGCAACTCGCCCAAACCGATCCCGCGGCTGTGCCGGCCGCGCTGGAGGCCGCCATCAAGAGCTACGAGCGTACTCTGCGGCTGAATGGCGATCGAGTCCAAGCCGCCTACCACCTGGAGCGGGCTCGCGCCATGCTGGACGAGTTGCGCCGGCAGATGGCGCAGGACAGCACCGACTCACAGGACAACGGAGCGCAGCGGCAGCAGCAGGAACAATCGCGGCAGCAGCAAGAGCAGCAGCAGGAACAGCAGCAGGAACAGCAGGAACAGCAGGAAGCCGAGTCCGGCCAGGATCCGGACCAGCCGCAACAGGGGCAGCAACAGCAGCAAGGGGCACCGCCGCAAGACGCCGGGGAGCAGGACACCGGCACGCAGGAGGAAATGGCCGCGGACCTGCGCTCCGACGAGGAGGCTGACGCGGTGGCGCGGCAGATCATTGCCGCCGAAGAAGCGCTCGCCGCCATGATGGAGCGCCGCCGGCAGGAGATGGAGCCGGTGGCGCGGGACTGGTAGTGATGAGTGGCAGTCTGGCCCTTCGCGTGGTGCGGTCCGTACGCCGCCGTTTGCGCGGCGTCGCGGCCGGAAGCGGGATGGTGAGCAGCGTTCTCTGGCCCCGGCTGACCCGCGCCGCGCTGGTGTTCACGCTGGTCGTGGCCGCGGTCGGCGCGGGCGCTCAGGAGATCTCCGTGCGGGCCGGCGTCGACCGGCAAGCGGTGGACGTAGGCGACCCGTTTCGCTACCAGATCGCCGTGGGCGGCACCGACCAGGTAACGCCGCCCGACCTCGGCTCGCTGCGTGACTTCACCGTCCGTCCGCTGGCGGCGGGCCCCAACAACAGCGAGAGCGTGACCGTAATCAACGGCAATACCACCCGCGAGGTGCGCCGTGGCTATGTAATGACCTATCAGCTCACCGCCAATCGTGCCGGTACGCTCACCATTCCGGCCCTGCCGGTGATTGCCGGCGGTGCACAGCGGTACACGCCGGAGATCACCGTGGAGGTGAACGAGCCCGGCATCGTGGACGGATACCGCCTGCACTTGGCGCTGGATAAAGGGCAGGTCTGGGTCGGCCAACCGGTGGTGCTCACCACCACCTGGATGTGGGATCCGCGCCTCGGGCCGGAGCGCTTCCACCAGTTGAGCGTTCCCCTGTTCGACGGCTCCGATACCGGCGTGACCTACGAACACCGGCGGCCGGCCACGCTGGAGGACGACCCGGTGCGCCTCGAAGTATCGGGACAGGAGGTCATTTGGCAGCGCGGAGAGGCCGCGGTTGACGGAGAGAGCTACCGGACGCTGAGCTTCACCACCACGTTGATTCCACAACGCTCCGGCGAGCTGACCATTCCCAAGGCGACACTGGTGTTCGAGGGCATTGCCGGTTTTCGCAATACGCGGGACGTCTTCGGGCGCGCCGTCCGGCAGGCGGTCTCGCAACGCTTCGTGCTGCCGTCCAACGAGTTGGCGCTGCAAGCGAAGCCACTGCCGGACGCGGGGCGGCCCGGCGCCTTTACCGGTCTGGTGGGCGAGTTCACCATCAGCGCAGAGGCGGCGCCTCTGGAAGTGAAGGTGGGGGATCCGATCGATCTCACGGTGACCATTTCCGGCAGCGGCGACCTGCGCCGCCTGCCGCCCCTCGATTTCAGCCGGATGGACGGCTTCGAAGCGTTTCGCATCGGCGATGCGCCGGTCGCCGCGGCCACCTTCGATCGCGCCGCCATTCGCCGCACCCTGCGCGCACTCAGTCACCACACCACCGCCATCCCGCCGGTGCGCATCGTGGTGTTCGATGCCGCGAGCGGACGGTACGTGGAACTGGCCAGCGAAGCGATACCGCTCAGTGTGCTGCCGACCCGCCAGGTGACCATGCTGGACGTCGAGGGCGACGGCGCCGCGGCGGTGCCGAGCGCCGCGGTCGCCAGCCGTGAGGAGGGTATTGCGCACAACTACTCCGGCGCCCGGCTGCTCAAGGAGCAGCGCTTCGACGCGGCCGCCTTTGTCACGTCGCCGGGCGGGCTGGCCGCCCTGCTGGTGGCTCCGCTGCTGCTGGCCGGGCTCTCCGGGTGGGCCGCGGTCCGCCGCCGCCGGCGACGATCGGCCAGCCCCGCCGCCGCCCTGAGCCGGCTGCGCCGCGCCCTGGAGGCAGGCGGAGACGCGGCGCACGCCGATCCATCGGAACAGCACCTCGCGCTGCGCAGCTACTTGGCCGATCGATTCGCGGCGGGTAGCCCCGTGCACGGCTTCGCCGACGTCGCCGGCCTCTTGCGCGAACGCGGCGTATCGGATCACCACGTCGAACAACTCCGCTTTCTGTTCGCGGGCCTGGAAGCGGCCCGCTACGGCGGCGGCGTGACCGCCGACGTGACGGCCGATCTGCGCGCCTGGGCTGCCGATGTGGAAGAGGAACTGCGCCGATGAGCCACGTGCGTGACCAGTCCCGGAGCCGCGGCCGCGCCTTCCCGGGCCGGCGGCGTGGCACCAGAATTGCGCTGTTGCACGGCACCCGCGATACGCTTCGGAGCCGCGGCCGCGCCTTCCGGGGCCGGCGGCGTGGCACCGGAATTGCGCTGTTGCACGGCACCCGCGATGCGCTTGCCGGCTTCCGTTGGCGGGTAGCTCTGCTTGCCACGCTGTGCGGCTTGGGAGCCGCCTTGCCGGCGGTGGCGCAGGCGGCGGCAACACCGACCCCGGCCGCCGCGCCGGCTGTGCTGCTCGCCGAAGCGGAGCGTCACTTTGCCGATGGCAACCGGCTGGCAGGCGAGCGTCGCTCGGCGGAGGCGGCAGAGCAGTTTCGCGCCGCGCTGCTGCGCTACGAGGCAGCCGCCGCCGCGCTCGGGGGCGGCAACGGCTACCTGCTGTACAACATCGGCAACACCTACTTCCGGCTCGGAGACGTCGGCCGCGCCATCCTGTACTACCGAGAGGCGCAGCAACTGATCCCGGCCGACCCCAACCTGCAGCAGAGCCTGCGCCACGCCCGCTCCCTGCGCCGCGACCGGATCGAACCCACCGCCGCCGGCGGCGTGGTGCGCGTGCTGTTCTTCTGGCACTTCACGGTGCCGCTACGGGTCCGCGCGGGCCTGCTGCTGGGTGCGTGGAACCTGCTGTGGCTGCTCGCGTTGCTGCCCGCCCTGGCCACCGTCAGCGCGCGCTCTCGGCGATTGCGTGAACGGCTGCACGCGACGCGCGGCTGGCAGCGGGTGCGCCGCCCGGTGCTCGGGACGGTGGTGGCGGTGGCGGCGGTGGTTGCGGTAGCCATGGGTGGCTCGGTAGCGGCGGACCTGGTCGATTCGCAGGAAGACGTGGCGGTCGTCGTGGCGCCTGAGGTGGTGGCAAGGCGCGGCGACGGAGCTGCCTACGAAGCCAGCTTCGACGGCGCCCTGCATGCGGGTACCGAACTGGTGGTGGTGGAGCGGCGCAACGACTGGTACCAAGTCGTGCTGGCCGACGGTCGCCGCGCCTGGCTGCCGGAGGACGCGGTCGCCGTGGTAGGCGAGGGGGCCGGCGCCCGGCTATGGTAGCGCCGCCATGAGTGATGATTCCTTGCAGGGGTGCTTTGCGGTAGTGACCGGCGGCAGCCAGGGACTGGGCGAGGCTGTGGCGCGCCTGTTCGCGGCGCGCGGGGCCGCCGGCATCGTGCTGAGCGGGCGCGACGTGGCGCGCGGCGAGGCGGTAGCGGCGGACCTGGAAGCCGGTGGCTGCCGCGCGTACTACGTGCCCGGCGACCTTGCCGATGTCGCCAACTGCCGCCGCCTGGTTGCCACCGCCGACGAGCGGTTCGGCACCCTGCACGTGCTGGTGAACGCCGCCGCGGTCACCGATCGCGACAGCATCTGGAGCGCGAGCCCGGACGAGTTCGATCGCATGATGGCGGTCAACGCCCGTGCGCCGCTGCTGCTGATGCAGGATGCCGTCAAGCTGATGCAGCGCGAGCGGGTGGAGGGATCGATCGTCAACATCTCCAGCGTGGTGGCACGCTGCGGCCCGCCGTTCCTGATGAGCTACGCCATGTCCAAGTGCGCCCTCGACGTGCTCACCAAGAACGTCGCCAACGCGGTGATGCACAGTCGCATCCGGGTGAACGCCATCCACGTCGGCTCCATGGACACCCCGGCCGAGGACGCCATCCAGCGCCGCTACCACGGCGCCGGCGACGGCTGGCTGCAGGCAGCCGAGGCATCCAGGCCGTTCGGGCGCCTCCTCAAGCCGGACGAGATCGCCCGCACCGTCGCCTTTCTGGCCTCCGGCGAGTCCGGCATGATGACCGGCTCGCTGGTCGACTTCGATCAGACGGTGCCCGGAGCCAACAACGCCCCGCCGCCGCCGGTCGCGGAGTGGCCGCGGATCACCGGCGTCAACTTCGCCTGACCCGGCCCCCGCCGCCACGGCGTTCGTGTGCCCGGTTCAGTCGCACCCGCTGGCGACGAGCAGCGCCCGGCATACCTGGCGCATCTTGTCCGCATCGACGCTTCCCACGAAGGTTCGCAGCCGGCGCTGCTCCACCGTGAACAGGTTGCACAGGTTGGCGCACGAACTTCCCTTGAGCCCCTCGGCGGTACCCAACTCTACCTCGGTGGGCGCGCCGCGGAGGGTCGAGGTGATGGCGACCACCGTAACGGTGTGCAGGAGGCCGATCAGTGAGCGCCGCGTCAGGATCAATACCGGGCGGCGCTTGTCCGGGCGCGGGAGGTCGAGCAGCCAGATCTCCCCGCGGTTCAGTTCGCGGGCCATGGCTGATCGGTGAGCATATCCGCCACCTCGCCGAGCAGGTCGTCCGCGCGGCCCCGGTACGCTCGCCCGAGCTGAGCTTCCAACTCCCGCCGCTGTTTCGCCTCCAGGTAGAAGCGTAGCGCCGTGCGCACGAAAGCCGACCGGCCCCGCTGCCGAGCGTCCGGATCGGCGTCCAGGCGGCGCAGCAACTCCTCGTCGATCGAGACTTGGACGGGTCTTGTTGCCATGCAGGCATTGTCCATCAATAAATATAGTTGGTCAAGCCAACATAAGACTTGTCGAGTCCGCGCGCGCTTGACACCTCGGGGCGAGCGTGCGACGGTGAGCAGGTCAAGGATTGAACGGATGCGGATCATGCGCCATCACGACCCTGTGCCCGGTAACCCGACGGTTGTGACGCCGCCGGTACAATCCCCCCTCGGCAACTCTTATACCAAAGGCCATTATCCGCTCCGGCTGAGTGTTCCGGTACGCGCTCCCGCGCACGCCGTCGCCTTGGCCGACTGCGATCCAGCGTGGCGTTGGGACGCAGGTTCATGCCGGCGCACACGACGTGCAGGATGATACTCAAGGAACCGCACGCGGGCGCGGCGTGAGCCCGGGTGAACCCGGTGAGTCACACGCCGCGCCCGTAACCAATCTGACTCTGACTGGCTGCCTGCGTTGCGGGTGCGAGCGTGGCCAGAGAGCGGCACGGCGCTCCGCAACACTCTCAACAAACCAACATACGGAGTTACGTATGCACGTTGTAAAGATCGCACGGACCTTAGGGTTTGCGTTGGTCCTCGTCCTGACCGCAACCGGTCTCTGGGCCGCGGCGGCGGAAGAGGTGCCGGCCGCGGCCGCCGAGAAAGAGATGGTGCTCGACCCCACCACCGGCAAGATGGTGACTGCGCCGGAGTATGGCGGGACAATCACCTGGCCGACGAAGGCTCTTGCCGAAAATCCTGACCCCTTCCTGATTGGTGGTGGCTGGGCGGCCCACTTCATCAGTGGCGTCAATGAGCCTCTCGCCTTCTCCGACTGGGGAGTATCGAGGGACTCGTTCAATCTCGGATCCTGGGACCGACCGCCCGAGTACAGTAGAGGGGCTCTGGCCGAAAGCTGGTCCATGCCCGACGACACCACGTTGATCTTCAGCATCCGCGAGGGCGTCTCCTGGGACGACAAGGCACCGGTGAACGGTCGGGGGTTCGATGCCTACGACGTCGAGTGGAACTTTCATCGCTATCTGGGTCTGGGAGACTTCGCCGAAGACGGACCGAGCGCCCACGGGTTTCTGCTCGGTGTACCGGTCGAGTCGGTAACCGCGACTGACCAATGGACGGTTGAGATCAAGCTGACGAACCCTGTCGTCGCCATGCTGGAGAGTATGCTCAACAACTTCTGGTTTGCGGTCCCACGCGAGGTCGTCGAGGAATACGGAGACATGAAGGACTGGAGGAACGTGGTCGGTACCGGGCCGTTGCGACTGACTGACGTGGTAGAGGGCAGCTCCGTTACCTGGCAGAAGAATCCCAACTATTGGGGCTACGACGAGAAATTCCCGGACAACCGCCTGCCCTATATCGACGAGTACCGGGCCCTCCTCATGCCGGACATGTCAACACGTCTGGCCGCACTGCGCACGGGCAAAGTTGATTACATGGGTAACACCGGCGACGTAAACATCTACTCGATCGACGATTTGGAGACCCTGCAGAAGACCAACCCTGAAATCGAGGCGTGGAGCTTCTATGGGGGGCCATCGGGCCAGTTCAATTTCAACTGGGCGTTGGCACCCACTGACGATCCCAACGTGCGCAAGGCACTGCAGATGTCGGTGGACCGCGAGAGCATTTCCGCCAACTACTTCCGGGGTTATGGAGATCCGACACCGGGCGGGTTGGTCTCGCAAAACGTGGCGGAAGGATTTTACTGGCCATATGAGGAATGGCCCGAAGAGATCAAGGGAGAATACCGGTACGACCCCGCCGCGGCGGAAGCTCTGCTCGATGAGGCCGGACACCCGCGCGGCGACGACGGCTATCGATTCAAGATCGCGTTGGCCCTGCACGACAGGTTCGACCCGACCTACGCCGAGATCGTCATGGGCTACTTTGAGGCCATTGGCGTTGAAAGCGAGCTCGTCTTGCAGTCCAATGCCGAGTCCGGCGCCAGAAACGCCGCGAAGACGGCGGAATGGCACCTGTTGAGTGGGACATACCAGGGCTTCGCGGGCACCTTCGGCATGCGTTGGAACCTTGGCACGAAGACCAGCTATTGCAGAGTTTGCTTCAACAAGGCTACCGACCCGCGGGTGGATGCCCTGTATCGTGCGACCGGCGGCGGGTGGCACTCGGAGTTTCCGGACGTAGAGCCGATCGACATGGACGAGATGAAGAGCATTATCAGACAGGCCGATGAGATCATGGTAAGGGAGCACTGGGGCTTGACCAAGTCCACCAGTCCCATCTATAGCGTGAATCAACCGTGGGTCAAGGGTTACAACGGCGAATGGAACATGGGACGCGCGGAACGCAATACGCTCTTTGCCCGCCTCTGGATTGACCAGGACCTGAAGGCAGCAATGGGCTTGTAGTGCGGTCCGCTCTCTGCCGTGACTGATTTCAGGGCATGAAAGCGAGCTGGGATACCGTCGCTTGCAGGCGCGCTTCCCGGCTCCTTTCATTCAGTGAACGGTACTGTCCAAGTGGATTGCGGCTGGCCCCGGGAAGTGCAATGAGGCGGGTCCCATGAGAGCCTATCTCATCAGGCGGTTGTTGCTGACCATCCCGGCCCTGTTCATGCTGACCATCCTGGTCTTTCTCGCGGCCCACTTCATCCCCGGCGATGTAGTGGACTATCTCGTGACTTCCTTGGGGCCGCAGACGGGAGGGCGAGTCGACGAGGAGGCGCTTCGGCGTTCGCTGGGGTTGGACGTGCCCGTCCACGTCCAGTATGGACGCTGGATGAGAGACATTTTTCTGCACGGCACCTTTGGTGAATCGCTCATTGGCCAGTGGTCGATAGAGGAGAGGATACTAGGTAGATTGCCGGTCACCATTGAGCTCGGTGCCATGGCAATCGCAATCGCGCTCGTGATAGCCCTTCCGGTCGGCATCTACTCGGCGATTCGCCAGGATACGGCCACCGACTACCTGGGCCGCACCGTCGCCGTGATTGGCATGGCAACGCCCAACTTCTGGCTGGGAATCATGATCATGCTGTTCCCGGCGATCTGGTGGGGCTGGTCGCCCTCGGTAGAGCTGATCACGTTCACGGACGATCCACTGGGGAATCTCGGCATGTTCTTCATTCCAGGCCTGATTCTGGGCACCGGCATGTCGGCCGCCATAATGCGGATGACGCGCACCATGATGCTGGAGGTGCTCAGGCAGGACTACATCCGGACCGCCTGGTCGAAGGGCCTCAAGGAGAGGGTCGTCGTTGC
This sequence comes from Spirochaetaceae bacterium, assembly GCA_028821475.1. Lineage (GTDB taxonomy): Bacteria > Spirochaetota > Spirochaetia > SZUA-6 > Bin103 > Bin103. Next base: position 12,374 of record JAPPGB010000144.1, on the reverse strand, counting down.
CCGACACGCCATCAAGAATGCACTCATTCCGATCGTGACGCTGGTCGGCCTGCATCTGCCCATCCTGATAGGCGGCTCGGTCATCATGGAAGACATATTCGTTCTGCCGGGACTCGGCCGTATGTTTCTGGACGCACTCGACAAACGCGACTACCCGGTAATTTCAGCAATAAACCTGATTCTGTCCACCGTCGTCCTGCTCAACATTCTCCTTGTCGACATGCTCTATCCCTACTTGGATCCTAGGATCCGCTATGAGTAGCGATGCCATGGCGCCATCCTCACCGGCAGGTGCGCCAAGGAGACGTAACGCCGTGGCTGATTTCTTTGTCCGGCTGGCCACCCAGAAGCCACTGGGCATGGCCAGCGGAGTTGTCATATTGCTATTGATCGTGGTGGCGATATTCGGCGGTAAATTGGCCCCGTATCCATACAAGGAAATGCACCTGGCAGACAGGCTCTTGGGCCCATCATCGCAATATCTTCTGGGTACCGACCAGACCGGGAGAGACGTTCTCAGCCGCGTCATATTCGGGGCTCGTATTTCCATACTTGTCGGTCTGACAGTGACCACTCTCAGCGTAATCATCAGTACCCTGGTAGGCGGCATTTCCGGATTCGTGGGTGGCAAACTGGATCTGATCGTGCAGAGGTTTGTCGATTCCTGGATGGCGTTTCCGGGATTGCTGCTCATGTTGACGATAATCTCCTTGGTGGGGAAGGGTCTCGTGCAGATAATCCTGATCCTGGGGATATCGGGAGGCATAGCTGGCGCACGCGTAATCAGAAGTGCGGTGATCGGTATCAAGGAGAGTATCTACTTCGAGGTTGCGGAGGCGGTTGGTTCGTCGCGATGGCGATCGTTCATGCGCCACGTCCTGCCCAATATCACACCCGTCATAATCATTTCATTCAGCACCAGTGTCGGCGGCGTAATCATGGCCTTGGCTTCTCTGGGCTACCTGGGATTCGGTTTGCCGCCCGCCATTCCCGACTGGGGAGGCATGCTCAGCCGGGAAGGGCGCAAGTACATGGAACAGGCGCCGTGGCTGGCTCTCTGGCCAGGTCTTTGCCTAACCGTTACCATCTACAGCCTGAACATGTTCGGCGACGCCGTGCGCGACCTGCTGGACCCGCGGCTCAGGGGACGTGGAATTCGGCCCGGCGGCGCCGATAGGTAGAATACGGAGAGGAGCGCCAACCCAATGCACAGCAAACAGGACGTCATCGCGTGGCTGGACCGGAACCGGCGGCGGTTCACGGACATGGCCGATACACTGTGGGCCAACCCGGAGGTGGCCTGGGAGGAGTTCGCCTCCTCCAAGCTGCAGGCGGACTTCCTGGCCGCCGAGGGGTTTGCCGTCACCTGGGACCTGGGCGGCATCACCACCGCGTTCTGCGCCGAGGCCGGCTCCGGCGGCCCGATCATCGGCTATCTGGGCGAGTACGATGCCCTGGCCGGGCTGTCACAGAAGCGCCAGCCGACCCAGGAGCCGGTGGTGGAGGGCGGCCCCGGCCACGGCTGCGGGCACAACCTGCTCGGCACTGGCGGCCTGGCCGCGGCGGTGGCCGTGGCCCGATGGCTGCAGGCCACCGGCACCGCCGGCACCGTGCGCTACTACGGCTGCCCGGCCGAGGAGCAGATCAGCGGCAAGGCGTTCATGGCGCGCACCGGCTCGTTCGACGACCTGGATGCCGCGTTCAACTTTCACCCGTCCAATGTCAACGCTCCGTCCAAGGGTACCTGCGTCGGCGTCAACGACCTGGTGTTCCGCTTCCACGGCCGCACCGCCCACGCCGGCGGCGCGCCGCACGAGGGGCGCTCGGCGCTGGACGCGGTGGAACTGATGAACGTCGGCGTCAACTACCTGCGCGAGCACGTCACCGACAAGGTGCGCATCCACTACGTGATCACCGACGGCGGCAAGCTGCCCAACGTGGTTCCCGACACCGCCGAGGTGTGGTACTTCGTGCGCGCCCTGGAACGGGCCGAGATCGAGGAGGTGTCCGAGCGGGTCCGCAACTGCGCCCGCGGCGCGGCGCTGATGACCGACACCACCGTGGAGATGCGGGTGCGCGGCGCCTGCTCGCGGGTGCTCAACAACGCTCACCTGGCGGATCTGCAGTACGAGGCGATGCAACTGGTCGGTCCGATCGAGTTCACCGCCGAGGAGAAGGCGTACGCGGCGCAGGTCAACGCGGCGTTCCGCGCGCGGGGCGCCGACGAGATGTTCGCCGGCTGGCAGACGCCGGCGGAGGAACAGCCGCGGCTGCAGCGACTGGCGCACGAACCGCTGATCGGCGACAACTTCCCGGCGTGGGACGCGGACTGGGTCGGCACCGGCTCCACCGACGTGGGCGACGTGAGCTGGATCACGCCGTTGAGCATGCTGCGCACCGCCTGCTGGGCCACCCAAGCCCCCGGCCACAGTTGGGGCATCGTCGCCACCGGGGCTACCTCAATCGGTCACAAGGGAATGATGCACTCCGCCAAGGTGATGGCCGTCGCGGCGCTGGACCTGTACCTGGATCCCGAGCACCTGCGCAACGCGCAGGCCGAGTTGGCGGCGGCCGCCAACGGAACCCCCTACGTGTGTCCGATTCCGGCCGACGTCGATCCACCCACCTGCCCGCACCCCCTGCGCTGAGAGGCTGTTCGGGCGCGTTCGACCTGCTTCAGAAGCCGGCAGCGTAGCCGTCGCGGCGCGGGTCGGAGCCGCCTTGCAGCACGCCGGTGGTGGGATCGATGCCGATGAACTGGGCGTTGCCGGGGCCGCCCCAGGGGCCGACGGTATGGATACGGTGGCCCTTGCTCTCCAGGGCTGCCCGCACCGCCGGCGGGAAGCGGGTTTCCAGGTCCAGCCGGTCCTCGCAGGTGTGGGGGAGGGTGGACTCCATCGGGTCTTGCCAGCTCCGCCAGCGCGGTGCCTCGACCGCCTCCTGCGGGGTCATGCCGAAGTGGATGGCGCCGGTGAGCAGTTGCAGGTTGGTCTGCACCTGCGTGTCCGCGCCCGGCGTGCCGCACACGATCACCGGGCGGCCGGCGCGCGTGGCGATGACCGGGTTCATGGTGTGGCGCACCCGCTTACCGGGCGCCAGCACGTTCGGATGCCCCGCCTCGAGGTGCCAGTAGGTCATGCGGTTGTTGAGCAGGATGCCGGTGCCGCCGGCGACCACGCAGGAGCCGAACGCGGTCTGGATGCTCTGCAGCAGGCACACCGCGTTGCCGGCGCCGTCGGCCGCACACAGGCACGTGGTGTCGCCGGCCTGGTCCGCGCCGGGCAGTGAGCCGGGGCCGACGCCGGGAGTGGTGCGCGCCAAGTCAATCGCGGCGGCCCGGTGCCGGGCGTAGTCCTTGCCCAGCAGGCGGTCGAGCGGCACGTCGATCCAGTCGGGATCGGCCATATAGCGTTCGCGGTCGGCAAAGGCGAGCCGGATCGCTTCCACCATGACGTGAATGCCGTCGGTCGACAGGCAGCCCATGCCGGCGAGGTCGAACCGTTCCACCAGGTTGAGCGCCTGCAGCAGCACGTGGCCGCTCGAGTTGGGCGGCATCTCGCACACCCGGTGGCCGTGGTAGTCCACGTGGATCGGCTCGTCCCAGCGGGCGCGGTAGGCGGCCAGGTCGTCCTCGTCCAGCACGCCGCCGAGCGTGCGGCTGGCTTCCCCGATGCGGCGCGCGATCTCGCCCTCGTAGAACGGCGCGCGACCCTGCTCGGCGATTCGGCGCAGCGTGGTGCCCAGGTCGCGCTGCACCAGGATCTCGCCCGCGCGCGGCGGACGCCCGCGCGGCGCGAACACCGCTCCGGCCGGGGCGTCCGCCGCCAGTGGCCCGTGCTCGGCCTCCAGGGCGGCGGCCAGCTTGTGGCTCACCGGGAAGCCGCGCTCGCACAGCTCGACCGCGGGAGCGAGCACCTGGGCCAGGCCCAGCTTGCCGAACCGGCGCTGCGCCAGCAGCCAGCCGTCGACCAGGCCCGGCACCGACACGCTCAGCATGCCGTGCATCGGAATGCCGCCGCGCTCCAGGTAGCGCTCCCGCGTCGCGCGTGCCGGCGCCGGGCCGGTGGCGTTGACCCCGTACGGCCGTCCCGTCGCGGCGTCGAAGATCAGGATGAAGCCGTCGCCGCCGACGCCCGACATCGCCGGCTCCACCACGCCCACCGCCGCCGCCGCCGCAATCGCCGCATCGATCGCGTTGCCTCCCTCCTGCATGACGCGCACGCCCGCCTGCGAGGCGAGCGAGTGACCGGATGCCACCATGCCATTGAGGCCTGATAACGACGGACGGTAGGCCGGATGACCGACGCCGTGCGGCGTCGAGGGACTCATGCCGCGCCGCCGGGATGGGGACGGAAGGCGCGCGGCCCTCTGGTGGCGTGGGGAGGCAAGCTCGGCGCCTACTCGGTCGCGTAGCGTTCCAGGTCGGACGCCCCGACCGCGTCCTCTCCCAGCGCCACGCCGAGCTTCGCGGCGCACGCTTCGATCTGCCGGAAGATCGCCTCCGGCACCTCGACCCCGTGCGCAAGACGCCATGCGCGGGAGCGATGCTCGAAGTCGCCCGGCACCAGCACCGCGTCGAAGCCGGGCGCCGGCGGTGTCTGCCTGATGCCGTCGAGGAACGCCCGAACCCCCTGCTGATAGGTCTCCAGGGGCGTGAGCGCGGCTACGTCGATCACCTGCAGGTATGCCCCGCCCATGGTGCCCTGCTCGACGTCGAAGCGGCCCGACAACCCGCCGAGCAGACAGGTCAGCATCGCCAGCGCGTAGCCCTTGTGATTGCCGAACGGCAGCAGGAAGCCGCCCTCGTAGAAGTCCTCCGGCTTGACGCTCGGGAGACCGTTGCGGTCGACGATGTAGCCCTCCGGGAGGTCCTCTCCCTTGCTGCGGGCGACGCGCAGCTTGCCTTCGGCCACCATGCTGGTGGCATAGTCGACGATGAACGGAACATCGTCCCCGGTCGGTACGCCGAACGCGATCGGATTGGTGCCGAATGCGCCGCGCGCGCCGCCGTACGGCGTGGTGCTGCCGCTGCCGGTCTGGCCCCAGCCGACCGTGACGATGCCGATGCAGCCGGCCCGCGCCGCCTGCTCCGCGTACTCGCCCAACCGGCCGATGTGTCCGGTCCGCACCAGGCTCGCGCAGCACACCGCCGCGCCGCGCGCCTTGTCGATCGCCAGCGCCATGGCACGGCGCGCCGTGTAGTGGCCGAAGCCGTCGTTGCCGTCGATCAGCAGGGTGGTGGCGGTCTCCGCCAGGACCGTCGGTTCGGCATCCATTTTCAGGTTGCCGCGTTCCGCATGCCGCAGGTACTCCGGAATGCGCAGCACACCGTGGGAGTCGTGTCCGGCGAGGTTGGCGCCGACCAGGATCCCTGCCACCTCGTCCGCGATGGCGTCCGTGGCGCCCGCGGCCCGGAAAGCCCGCCGCGTGATCGAGTGCAGATGACCGGCCGTGAATCGATGCATCGGCGGACTATACGGGCCGGCCCATTGGCGGTCAAGGTCGCGTTGCTCCCCTTGCACTCTCCCGGCTACCATAGCGACTTACGAACAGGCCGTGCAGCTCATGCCGTCGGTTAACCCGCAGAGAACCTATGACGTTATGCCCCGGCAGATTGGGAGGTCGAAACGATGAACTGGCGCGACTACATTTCAGTTGACCCGAATGTGATGCACGGCGTTGCGTGTATCGCAGGTACGCGGGTCCCCGTCTCGGTCGTTCTGGACAATCTGGCTGCTCGGGTGCCAGAGGAGCGCCTTCTTGCGGAGTATCCGCCGCTCACGCCAGACGCGATCAGAGCGGCGCTGGCATACGCGGCGGAGTTGGCCCGCGAGCAGACCCTTGCTCTGCACGCATGAGCGCGCATACCGGCAAACGTGGCTGTCAAGATCAAGATCGATGAGAATCTCCCGGGGACCACGGCTGAAGTCTTGCGGGCGGCCGGGCACAACGTCACCACTGCCATTGAGGAAGGTCTCGGCGGCGCTGGGGATCCAAGACTGGCGGCTGTCTGTCAAGCCGAAGGACGCGCGATTGTGACACTTGATCGTGGGCTAGGAGACATCCGGGCGTACCCCCCGCCAGAGTACCACGGCATCGTGGTCCTCCGGCCTCGGAATCAAGACATCGACACGATCGTCGCGCTGACGCGACGCCTGATTTCCTTGCTGAAGACGCTCTCGCTCGCTGAATCGCTGTGGATTGTGGACGAGCAGCGCGTTCGAATCCGGCGTTGAGGAAGGTCCGACGCGGGCGTACATTGTCGGTCGGCATGATCCAAAGGGGCTGTTCGCGACTTGATTTCCAGACAGGTATGTGGCGCATCCTACCCGCGCCGGGTGATGGCTGCCACCCGATCCGCCCGCCGTGCTCCAGCCTGACCAGCCCGAGAAAGAGAGTTTGACAGCTCGCCGCGCAGGGAGTATGGTCGCTGTCGGCTGGAGATCTGGCTGCAGCACCGCCACCACGCGTGGCGGCGCGCATGGCTGCTTTTCGGCGCGGCGCGCGCCAAAGGAGGCACGCGATAAGAGACTCACGAGAGACCGAGCGGCTGCGGCCGCTACAGGGTGTCGCCCTCGTTCGACGAGAGTGCGCTCGCTTGCGACCGTCGCGAGCGTTGCGAGGGGCCGGCAGTGGAATCAGTGCTCTCAACTGGCTTTTCTCCAAGGAGATAAACCATGAGTAATTTGCTAAGAATAGAGAGCGTGGCGATCCTGATTGGATTCGCCCTGACCGCAACCGGCCTGTGGGCCGCTGGCACGGAAGAGGCACCGGCAGCCGCCGCCGACAAGAAGTATGTGACGGACCCCAGCACAGGGGAGGTAGTGGTCGCGCCAGAGTACGGCGGGACATTGACCTTCCCCACTACCAAGGAGTTTGACATTGCCGACGCCTGGTTCATCAGTGGCAACGCCAGTTCGTTCGTCTCTGGCGTTTTAGAGAAGCTAGTTATCGGAGACTGGGCAGTAGATAGGGACGAATGGGGCTGGCGAGGTCCAAACGTACCCCCAGAATACTTGATAGGGCAGCTGGCGGAAAGCTGGGAACAGCCTGACGACACAACTTATGTGTTCAATATCCGTAAAGGCGTTCACTGGCATGATAAGCCGCCGATGAACGGGAGGGAGCTAACTGCCAAGGATATCGAATACAACTATCACCGCATATTGGGTATGGGCAGCGGCTTCACCGAACCTAGCCCATCATTACATGATATGAAGTCTGTGCAATTCGAATCGATAACAGCCACAGACGACTATACCGTCGTTTTCAAGCTGAAGCGGCCACACATCAATCCGCTCCCGCTTATCACGGACTGGTGGACCAATTACATATATCCCCCCGAGGTAATCGAGCAATACGGCGACGCCAAGGATTGGAGGAACCTGGTCGGCACCGGGCCCTGGATGCTGACTGAATGGGTCGAGGCCAGTTCCTATAACTTCACCAAGAATCCTGACTACTGGGGCTACGACGAAAAATACCCGCAGAACCGCCTGCCCTATGCTGACGAGTTAAAGGCCCTCGTTATGCCAGACGAAACAACACGTCTGGCAGCAATCCGCTCGGGTAAGGTTGATCTGGGAATTTCGGCGGGCACTATGGCCTCTTCCATCAACTCTATCGACCAGGTAGAGAGCCTCCAGCGGAGCAATCCCGAAATCGAGCTGCACAAGACTTGGACCCGGTCTAATCATGCTTTTAGTATGAACCTGAATAACCCACTCTTTAGCGACATTCGGGTGCGTATAGCGTTGCAGAAGGCGCTGGACCTCGAGACAATTGCCAATACCTTCTTTAAGGGTCATGCAAACTGGGAACCTCGCGGGGTAGTGGGGGATTCTCTCAAAGGGTATTACGTTCCATATGAGGAGTGGCCTGAAGAGATCAAGGAACGCTATACCTATGATCCGGCAGCGGCAGAAGCGTTACTCGATGAGGCCGGATTTCCTCGTGGTGCCGACGGCATGAGATTCAAGACTACCAGCCTTGCCTGGGGGCACAACCCCACAGGCTATCATGAATTGGCCTCTGCATACTGGCGTGAGATTGGCGTTGCTGTAGAGATCGAGGCAATGGAGCCTGCTCAGTTAGCCAAAATAGCGAGCTCCTCAATGCATGAAGATATGCGCAGCGGGGAGATGAGCCATCATTATCTCGCAGAGCACCTTGTGGGTCGCTGGTCCGGCAACGTGTGGAACCCCGCCGGCCAATTCTCGGACCCGACTTTTGACGCCAAGCTTGAGACCATGCGAGCTACTACTGACCTCGACGAGTACCAGAGGCTGTTTAGAGAGCTGGATATGTACGCGACTGAGAAGCACTGGTATATATGGGGGCCCGAGTCCCCACGGTTTAACTGGAATCAGCCGTGGGTCATAGGTTATAGCGGTGAAACCGAGCTGGGTTACGGTCAAGCTTATCAGATGTTGGCCCGCCTCTGGATTGATAGTGAGCTGAAGAGCGCAATGGGTCAATAGGGGCTTCAGCCCCTTGCTACTGGCCTTAGGGAAAGAGGGAGCCGGGGAGGTGCAAACCTGCCGGCTCCCGATGCTCCTGGAGAGGGCGACGACATTGCCACGCTTTCAGTAGAAGGGCTCCCGGTTACAGGGGGAAGTATCACATGAGAGCCTATATCATCAGGCGTTTATTGTTGATGGTCCCTGGCTTGCTTATATTGACCGTACTGGTCTTTCTCTCGGTCCGCTTCATCCCCGGCGATGCAATAGACCTGATGACGATGGAGTACGGGAGCGGCGAGGTAGACCGTGAAGCTCTGGAGCGTGAACTGGGATTGGACGTGCCTTTCTACGTGCAGTATGGACGCTGGATGGGAGGTATTTTCCTGCACGGCACCCTTGGCAAATCACTGTTTGGCGGCGCTTTTTCGGTGGAGGAAAAGATACTGGATAGATTGCCGGTAACCATTCAGCTTGGTGTCCTGGCGATCGCGATCGGGCTGGTGATAGCCCTGCCCGTCGGCATCTACTCCGCGATTCGTCAGGATACGGCCGCCGATTACATGGGGCGCTCGGTTGCCATCATCGGCCTGGCAACGCCTAACTTCTGGCTGGCCCTGATGGTCATGCTCTACCCGGCAATCTGGTGGGGCTGGTCGCCACCGATGCAGTGGGTTCCTGTCACGGAAGACCCGCTGGGGAATCTCGCGGTGCTCATCATTCCCAGCTTGATCCTTGGCACCTACCTCTCTGCAGCCACCATGCGGATGACCCGCACCATGATGCTGGAGGTGCTCAGGCAGGACTATATCAGGACGGCCTGGTCCAAGGGGCTGAAGGAGAGGGTCGTTATTATCAGACACGCCGTCAAGAATGCCCTCATCCCGGTAGTTACCCTGATCGGCCTGCAGATGCCTATCCTGGTAGGCGGCTCCGTTATCATGGAGAACATATTTAACCTGCCGGGGCTGGGTCGCCTCATGGTGGCGGCACTCGAAGACAGAGACTACCCGGTGGTCTCCGGAGTCAACCTGTTTTTCGCCACCATGGTTATGGGGATCAATCTATTGATCGACCTGATGTATCCTGTTTTGGATCCCAGGGTCCGTTATAAATAGAAGAGCGAGTATGAGTAGCGACCTGGGGATACCATCAACAGCAAGCGATCCAAAGAGACGTACCGGGTTGGCTGATTTCTTCATCAGGCTGTGGCACGAGAAGCCGATGGGTATGGCCAGCGGGATTGTCGTATTGCTATTGATTCTTGTGGCTATCTTTGCCGATTTCCTGGCTCCTTATCCATATTGGGAACAACACGTAGTAGACAGGCTGCAGGGCTCATCAGCCCAGTATCTCCTGGGGACCGACCACTTGGGGCGAGATCTTTTGAGCCGCCTTATCTACGGAGCTCGCATTTCGTTACTTGTCGGTCTGGCGGCGACCGCTGTCAATGTTGTGGTGGCTGTCCTGATAGGCGGCATTTCGGGATTCGTTGGTGGTAAACTGGACTTGGTGGTGCAGAGATTCGTCGATGCCTGGATGGCTTTCCCGGGACTGCTCCTGTTGTTGACCGTGATGTCCATAGTGGGGCGGGGTATGCCACAGATGATAGTGGTCCTGGGGATAACAGGAGGCATCGTCGGCTCAAGAACAGTCAGAGGCTCGGTTATTGGTGTCAAAGAGAATGTCTATTTTCAGGCAGCGGCGGCGATTGGCAGCTCGAACGGGAGAACACTGATCCGACATGTCCTGCCCAATATCATGCCTATCGTAATCATCACATTCAGCATCAGCATCGGGGGCGTAATCCTGAGTGTGGCCGCTCTGAGCTTCCTCGGATTCGGTCTGCCATTGGAGATTCCTGAGTGGGGCGGGCTGCTGAGCAGGGAAGGGCGCAGATACATGGAACAGGGGCCATGGCTGGCTCTTTGGCCTGGTCTTTGCCTGACTATTACCGTTTACAGTCTCAACATGTTCGGCGACGCCCTGCGCGACCTGCTCGACCCGCGGTTGCGCGGCGCGACCTAGGAGCCTGTCGGATTCCGGCAGGCTCCTAGGTAGGCCGGCTGGGCCGGAAGCGGCGCCGCAAGGCGCGGCTTCCGGGACACTAGAGCAACTGCGCGAAGAAGGTCCTGCCTGGCACGACGACGGGCTCAGTGCGCGAGAAGCAATCGGTGTTTACGTAGTCGGCATCCATCGACACCTGGAACGCGTGCTCGGCACGCGTCTGCCTCTGGAAGTGATCCAGGTGGGGTGACAGCCCGGCAGCGCCCTGCTTGGCCTCCACCAGCAACCAGGGCTCTTCGTCACGGACCACGAGAAAGTCGACCTCGCGCTTCTGGGTATCACGCAGGTAGTGCAGCCGGAACGACCCTAGTCCGAGATCGGTCCAGCCCTCGACCGCCTTCAGGAGATGGCAGGCACAGAAGGTCTCGGCGCGCTTGCCGGCGTCAGCAATGCCGCTCCAATCCCGCAAGAACCATTTCGGCTCCTTGCGCAACGCCTTGGCTACGTTTCGAAACCACGGTCTGACCAGGAATCCGTAGTGGAATGAGCTGAGTGTCGCCACCCAACTGCGCACGGTGTTCTCACTCACGCGCACCTGCTTTGCCAGGCTCGAATGGATGAGCTGATCGCTGCTGCGCGTAGCCAACAGGCGCGCCAGGACCGCCAGCCGGTCTATGTCCTGAACGCCGGTCATGTCGCGGATATCCTCGCGCAGGAGTTGCTGTGCACGCAGCTCGCGCCACCGAAGCGAGAATCGCGGCGAGCGCTTGACGAACGGCTCCGGATGGCCGCCAAACACACGGAGCGCCTGCCACTCCGCCTCGGGGAGCCGCACCGGCGCGACGTGCGTGGCGTTCGACAGCGGCCGCCCCGCCAACTCCGCCACGCTCAACGGATGCATGTGGTAGAGGAAGTACCGTCCCATCAGGCTGTCGCCGCCCCTGCGGTAGACGTCCAGCCGCGACGAGCCTGTCACCATGATGCGGACGCGATCCTCGTAGGTGTCGAAGAAGCCCTTGAGGAATTGCTTCCATCGCCTGTACTTGTGCAGTTCGTCGAACACGATCCTGATCGGTCGATCGGCGAGTCTGTCGAGTCCTGCGCGGGCGGCGACGGCGGCGGGGCCAGCAAGAATCAGCTCGCGGTGATCCTCGTTGTCCCAGTCCAGGTAGACGTCGGCGAGCTCGCGACAGGTAGTGGTCTTTCCGACCTGCCGTGGGCCGGCCACCAGCGCCATCTGCCTATGCTCACCAAGCGCGTCGCTCAGAATCGCGCGATATATTCTGGCAATCGTCGCCACGCTTTGATATTACGCACGCCAGTGCGGAATAATCCAGAGAATTCCGCACTGGCGTGCAGAATAATCGGCGCTGACGCGTTGGACGTTTGGCTACAGTTCCACCGCCTACCCACTGCGTCGCGTGGATGTCAGCCCGACGCCACCGCGAACGCGGTCACGTTGTGGGTGGCGCGGCTGAACTCCACCCCCACCAAGTGGATCGGCTTGCCCAGATAGCCGGACTTGCCACATAGTAGCAGTTCCGCTCGCGAATCTCGCGGAAGGTCTGGATGCCGAGCGGCAGTCTGCGCTTCACTACCGCCCATCCTACCCGGGCCGGGAGATGGTTGCCACCCCGATCCGCCCGCCTTGCTCCAGCCTGACCAGCCCGAGAAAGGCATTTGACAGCTCACCGCGCGTGGATTATGGTGGCTGTCGGCTGGAGATCTGGCTGATGTGGACGATACATCATCGTAAGCACCTGAAGGCGCCACCGGTTGAATGGACCGGTGTGTCTCCGCCCCCCCCCTCCCCCCGCAACTCTTTATACGAGAAACAACTAACCGCTTCGGCTGGTAAACATTCGGTTTAACGGTGGGGAGGAGGATTGAGAGGAGCGCAGAGTCGGC
>JAPPGB010000143.1 GCA_028821475.1 Spirochaetaceae bacterium | reverse complement strand
CTAGCAGTCCCTCACGAACTATCGAACTATCTGCTTTCTAAAGGGTACAGGGGGGCCAGGGAGACGCGCCGGCTGCCCCAGTGCCAACCGGCCACGGCGCTGACTGTCATTTCGGAACGATGTGCCCACTTATCGATTGCCCCAGTGCACTGAATGCTCACACGCGCGGCATAACGTGTCAACCACCCACCCGTCGCGGCAGCAATTCTCGGTGAGCGGCGGTTGACGGCCTGAATACGATGTCTGGGCGCCGGCGGCGACGTTCGCGGCGGTGTTGACGGAGTGGGTGCCGCACGCGACGATTTCGGGGCGCCGGCGGAGATCACCGTCAAGCGCCGAGGGTGCCCGCGCCATCAGTCACAGCCGGTTGCGCGAGCGAGGGCGAGACAGACCTGGCGCATCTTGCCCTCCGGGAGGCGCCCGATGAAACGGCTCAGCCGCGCCTGGTCTACCGTCTGCACGTGATCGAGGTTGGCGGCCGAGGCTCGCTTGAGGCCCTCGTCTACGCCGACCGCCACCTCGGCGGGGGAACCGTGGATGGTCGAGGTAATGGGAGCGACCATCACGGTGTGCAGCAGCGGGATGACCTCCTGGCGGCTGATGATCACCACCGGCCGCCGCTTGTCCGGTGCCTTGAACGTGTACTGCCAGATCTCGCCCCGGTTCAGCCGCCCGGCCACGAGCCTTCCTCACCCCAGCCGGCCAGTTCCTCGCCGCCGCCGCCGCGGAGCCCGCCCGCATAGGCGGTGCGGTACTGCTCGGCGATCAGGTGCCGCTGTCTGCGTTGCAGAAACTCCACCGCCGCGCGTCGCAGAATCGCCGACCGCCCCTCCCGGCGCACCTCCTCCGACGCGTCGAGCCGCGCCAGCAGCGCCTCGTCGAACATCACCTGTATAGGTTTCATCCATATAATATACGTGGATCATGGGCATACATCCAGGTAGTGAATTTGGGTTGACCGACGGCGGCAATGATGAGTATAAGGCGTTGAATGGCGTGGGACCGGAACTCCCGGAACCATGCACAGCAAACATCAAAGGAGGAGCAATTGATGCTTCTTTCCATCAGGAGGGCGGCGGCAGTCATGCTCGGGCTTGGACTCGTGCTGACGTCGACTGCCCTGTGGGCCTCGGCCGCAGAGGAATCCTCCGCCGAGGCAGAGTTCGTCGACGTGGAGCTCACCAAGCTCGACGGCGGCACCATGACGAGGAACTACGAGAAGCCTCGCTACGGTGGCACCATCACCATGAACCGCGAGATCCTGCTGGTCTCGTTCTCTCTGTGGGATCCACGCAGCGGTGGCGGACCCCACGAGCTGGCGAATGTCCAGATAACCAACCAGCGCCTCTCGCAGTTGGACTGGGCGCATGGTCCGTCCGGTACCGGTGAATACGACGTGCGGCAGTATACCGCGGCGAACCCACCAGCCCTGGCTGTTCCCATGCTGGCGGAGAGCTGGACAATCCCCAATCCCACCTCGATGGTGTTCAAGATGCGCGAAGGCGTTCACTTCTGGGCGGAAGAAGACGTAGCGCAGGCGAATCCCGGGCTACAGGCTGACTACGGGCGCGAGCTGACTGCCCATGACGTGGTCTTCTCGAAAAATACGTCGAACTGGTACAAGCAGGGCGTGCCCGGCATTTCCACCTATACCGCCCTCGACGACCACACCCTGGAGGTGTCGTGGCCTGAGCCCGACCCACTCCTCGCGGCTTTCCAGTTGTCCATGTACCTGTTCACCTTCAACGGCGGGATGGCGAACATCCCGGAGGGCGATTGGGGGGACTGGCGCAACGCACTCGGTACCGGCTCCTACATCCCGACTGACTACGTGCCCGGCAGTACCGTCACGTACAAGCGCAATCCCAACTACTGGGAGAACGATCCGATTCACCCCGAGAATCGGCTGCCCTACGCTGACAACCTGCGCATCGTCGACTTCGACGACGAGGCGTCGATCATCGCCGCGTTGCGGGCTGGTCAGATCGACCTGACCAACGGCCTCGGCTCGTCGGGCAAGTGGGGGCTGCAGCTCAAGGACACGAACCCCGAGATTGGCCAGGCGCCCGCCGCCCCGACCCCTACGGTCTGGGTGCCACGCGTGGACCTGCCGGACAGCCCGTTCAGTGACATCAAGGTGCGGCAGGCGCTGATGATGTCCATTCCGCGCGACGAGGTGGTCGAGGATTTCTACGGCGGGTTCGCAGTTCCGTACTCCTATCCGACGTTTCCCACGTTCCCGGATTACTTCGTCGCGTACGACCAACTGCCAACCGAGCCGATGCTGCCTGGTTCGTGCGCCAGCGCTCGCGACGTGGTCACCTACAATCCCGACAAGGCGAGGGATTGTCTCGCTCAGGCGGGGTTCCCCGACGGCTTCGAGTTCGACCTGTGGACGCCGCCGGGTGAGGCCGAGTTCAACGAGCTCTACCAGGGTTACTGGAACGAGGTGGGCATCCGCGCCAACCTCAAGGTGGTCGAGGGCGCGGTGTGGCAGTCGGTCAAGGACCGGGAGGACCACCTCGGGCTGGCGAGCTGGACGCCGGGCATGTGGCAGCACCACTACGAGCTGCTTTTCAATCAGCTGACCAGCAACGCCACGGTCAACAGCGCGCGGACGTCCGAACCGATGTACGACGCGATCGCCGCGGTTGTGACTACCGAGCCCGACGAACAGAAGCGAATCGCGGCGTATCGGGAGTTCTTTCCCAAGGCGCTGGAGGATAGCGCGTATCCGCACGGCGTGGCGTTCGACAAGCTGACGTTCTGGAACCCATGGGTGAAGGGATACAGTGGAGAGATGAGCAACGTCGGTATCCAGGGCTGGCACTCGGTGGCCAAGAACATCTGGATCGACCAGGCGATGCAGCCGTAGTGGCCCAATTGGCACTGCGATAGCTGACCACGGGGTTGGCGGAGTTTCCTTTTCGGGAAGCGTCGCCAGCCCCTTTCTTTGAAGCAGCAACCATAGCTCCATGACTGCCTACATCATCAGACGGGTCGTTCTGATCATTCCCACGCTGTTCATCGTCTCGCTGCTGGCGTTCTTCCTGATTCGCTGGATTCCCGGCGACGTCATCGACCTGATGGTGGCGATCATGCAGCAGTACGTGTCCCTCGGAACCACGACCACGGACCTGGTGGGCAGCAGCGAGGAGGTTGTGGAGCAACTGGCGCAGACCCTGCGCGAACAGCTTGGACTGGATGTCCCGGCGCACGTTCAGTACGTGCGTTGGCTCGGGGAACTGCTGCAGGGCCGGCTCGGAGATTCGCTGTGGACCAGGCAGCCGGTCGGAACGGACATCCTGTTCCGCCTGCCGATATCTCTCCAGCTCGGCCTGATGGCGATCATCTTCGCGCTGGTGATCGCGCTGCCGGTAGGCATTATTTCCGGGGTCCGGCCGGACTCGGGCATCGACCAGGTTCTGCGCAGCTTCGCCATTCTGCTGGTCACCGTTCCCGCCTTCTGGCTGGGCACGATGGTGGTGGTCTACCCGGCGCTGTGGTGGCGCTGGGCGCCGCCCTTGTTCTTCGTCCGATTCGGCGACGATCCGCTCGGCAACCTGGCCCAGATGTTCGTGCCGTCGCTCATCCAGGGGATGCTGCTGTCGGGCATCATAATGCGATTTACGCGCACCATGATGCTGGAGGTGCTGCGCCAGGACTACGTCCGCACCGCGTGGGCGAAGGGGCTCCGGGAGCGGGTGCTGGTGATGCGCCACGTCCTCAAGAACGCCACGATTCCGGTGATCACGATGATCGGACTGCAGTTGCCGGTGCTGATTGGCGGCGCCGTGATCGTGGAGAAGATTTTCAACATACCGGGCCTCGGATCGCTTGTAATCGAGGCGCTCGAGAAACGTGACTACCCCATCGTCACCGCCATCAACCTGCTCATGGCGGGGGTCGTGCTCGTCGTCAACGTCGTGATCGACATCAGTTACGCGTGGCTCGACCCACGGATCCGCTACGACTGATGGCTGACACCGTGGCACCCAAGGCGCCGGCCGCCGCGCAGCACGCGCGTACGTCACTCCTGCGTCAGACCCTCTCGCGGTTGTTCCGGGAGAAGAAGCTGGGCGCCGTCGGGCTGGTCATCATGGTGCTGTTCCTGCTGGTCGGCATCTTCGCCGACGTGCTTGCCACCCACGACATGTTCGAGCAGAACGTCCCGCGGCGCTTGGAGGGGCCATCCTCCGACTATCCCCTGGGCACCGATCAGTTTGGGCGTGACGTCTACAGCCGAGTGGTGCAGGGCGCCCGCATCTCGATGCTGGTCGGCCTCGCCTCCAGCCTGGTTGCGGTGGTGGTCGCGACCGTGTTCGGACTCCTGCTGGGATACTTTGGCGGTGTGGCGGATTTGATCGGGCAGCGGGTGGTGGATGCCGTGCAGGCGTTCCCGTGGCTGTTCCTGATCATCACGGTGATGTCGCTGCTGGGACCGGGCATCCCGCAGGTGATCATCGTCCTGGGCGTACCCTGGGGCATCGTCAACATCAGGACCGTGCGCAGCGTCGTGCTGAGCGTGAAGGAGACTCCCTACGTGGAGGCGGCACGGGCGACCGGCGCCGGCACCCTGCGCATCCTCGCGCGCCACATCGCGCCGCAGCTTGTCGCGCCGATGATCGTCCTGTTCACGGTTTCGGTGGGCGGCAACATTCTCGCCGAAGCGTCGGTGAGCTTCCTCGGCTTTGGCATACCGCCACCGCAGCCGAGCTGGGGCAGCATGCTGAGCATCGAGGGCCGCGCCTACATGCTGGAGGCGCCGTTGTTGGCGTTCTGGCCCGGCCTGTGCCTGGCGATCGTGGTGTTCGGCATCAACATGTTCGGCGACGCGCTGCGCGACCTGCTCGATCCCCGCCTGCGCGGCGGCATCGGCCGCTTCGGCGCCGAGGCCCCGACCGCCGACCGCAAGTAGCGGCGCGGCGGCGCGGCGGCGGTCAGCTTGACCGGCGCGGCGCCGCCATGCTACGACACTCCCCAATCGACTCGGGTCGACACCCGAGTGAACAAGGAGGTAGATAGCGTGACTATCTGCAAATGGAAGACAGTATTCGCCGTGGCGGCGGCCGTGTTGCTGGCGGCAACCGGCGCTTGGGCCACTCCCGCCGCGGAGGAAGGGTCCGACGCTGCGATGTCGCCCGCGGACATCGACACCGTTCCGGTCTACGGCGGCAATCTGACCACCGCCGACAACACCTGGTCGAGCGTCTGGGACCCGACGGTGCTGATTCACGGCATCCAGGTGGTGCCGGCAATCTACGATCAGTTGTTCGAGTACGACATCACCCAGGGGCCTCGGGGCACCGGCGAGTGGGGTTTGAACGACTTCAACTGGCAGAATCCGAACGTGATCACGTTCCAAGTCATTGAGTCCAACGAAGTCATCAGCCCGACCCAGTTGCGGTGGAAGATTCGCAGGGGCATCCACTACCACGACCGGCCTCCGGCCAACGGCAGGGAGATGACCGTGGAAGACGTGCTCGTCACGTGGGAGCACGTCACCGCGGAGCCAAGATCTGGCCTCATGTACAAGGGCGACGAGCTCCTCAAGATGACGGCCGATCCGAACGACCCCTGGGCGATCAACGTCGAACTGGCGGCGCCCGACAGCCTGGGTCTGTGGGTCTATCTCACCAGTGCCCTGAACGGCGTGCTGCCGGCCGAGTGGTGGCGGGATGACTCCATCAACCGGGAAGACTGGCGCAACCACATGGGATCGGGGCCGTTCTGGCCCATCGACGTCGTCGAGGGCAGCCACATCACCTACACCAGGAACCCCAACTACTGGCAGACCGATCCTCTGAATCCGGGCAATCAGTTGCCGTACCTGGACACCATGCAGATCATCTCCTTCGCCGATGGCGCGGCGCGGATCGCGGCGCTGCGCAGCGGCAAGCTCGACCGCCAGGTGCAAAACGGCCTGACGCCCACGCAGATAGACGATCTGCGGCGGAGCAACCCGGAGATACGAACCAACGAGACCTGGGCCCACGGACAGTATGCCGCGTTGCGCGCCGACCTGGCGCCGTGGAACGACCTCCGCGTGCGGCAGGCTGCGATGCTGGCCGTCGACCACGAGGCGCTCCGGGACTTCTTCACGCCGGAGCACTATCACTACCCCGGGTTCCCGGTGAAGCGTTCGGCCGGGAAGCCCCAGTACCACACCAGGGAGGAGCTGGCCGCGGTGCGTCCTGACCTCGCCCGGTTGTACGAATACCATCCCGACGAGGCCGAGCGGCTTCTCGACGAGGCCGGATACCCGCGTGGCGAGGACGGCATCCGTTTCGAGACCACCTTCATTACCGACTCCGGGCTCGATGAGAACTACCCCGCGTACTTTGCGTACTTCGAGGACGTCGGCATCCGGGTCAACATGGACCCGATCCCGAACGGCGGCCACTGGGGCATGATCGGCGGTGCGGACGGGCCGAACGACGAGCGCTTTACCGGCCTGGCGTTTCATAATGCCGGCGGCACGAGCTTCTCGGTCCTGGCCACCCACTTCTGGAACGCACCGTATCGGCCGTTCTACAGCATGGGTCGGATCCAGGGCACTCCCGAGGCCCTCGAGGTGGAGCGATTGTTCAACGAGGTCAACCTGCTCGAGGCCAACACTCCCGAGTGGACCGAGGCGCTGCTGGACCTGGTCTTCTACTGGCAGGAGCAACTGTGGTTCCTGGACTTCGGCGCCGTCCACGAGTACATGGCATGGCAGCCGTGGGTGAAGGGAAAGGAAGGCATGAGCGGATTGCAGACCTACCAGTACCACTTCACCAAGTACTTCTGGATCGACGCGGCCCTGAAGAAGGAGCTCAGCGGGCGCGACGCGGACGAATAGCGTCCCCTCTGATCTGACCTGGATCTGACCTGAACGTTCGCGGGGGCCGGGCCGGCTGGTCTGGCCCCCGTTTTCGCGTATGCAAGCCTACATCCTCAGAAGACTGCTGCTGATCGTGCCGACGATGCTGATCGTCAGCCTCATCGTGTTCCTGTCGATGCGCCTCATCCCCGGGGACGTGCTCGATTACATGGTCTCCCTCCGGTACATGTCCGCCGGAGCGATGGAGGCCTTGCGGGAGCAGCTTGGCCTGAATCTGCCCGCTCACGTCCAGTACGCACGCTGGATCTCCGGCGTCTTTCAGGGCGACTTCGGTGACACGCTGCTCACCAACCTCGCGGTCGAAGAGGTGATCATCGAGCGGCTGCCGAGGTCGCTGGAGCTGGGTGCCCTGTCCCTGGTGTTCGCGCTGGTGATCGCGCTGCCCGTGGGTATCTACTCCGGTCTGAAGCCGGAGTCTGCCGGTGACCAGGTACTGCGCAGCGTCGCGATTGCTTTCATCTGCATCCCCAGCTTCTGGCTGGGGACGATGATCCTGGTTCTGCCGGCGGTCTGGTGGCGCTGGTCGCCGCCGATGTACTGGGTCTCTTTCTGGGACAATCCGCTCGGCAATCTGGCCATGTTCATCATCCCCGCCATCGTCCTGGGAATGTGGCTGTCCGGCGTCACCATGCGCCTGACCCGCACCATGATGCTGGAGGTGATGCGGCAGGACTACATCCGCACCGCGTGGGCGAAGGGGCTCAGGGAGCGGGCGGTCGTGTTGCGGCACGCGCTGAGGAATGCGCTGAACCCGGTGCTCACCACGATCGGCCTGCAACTGCCGGTCCTGATCGGCGGCGCGGTGGTGGTGGAGCACATATTCAACATCCCCGGTATCGGCTCGCTGGTGGTAAGAACGCTGGAGCAGCGCGACTATCCCCTGCTGGCGGGACTGAATATGATGATGGCGGGATTCGTGCTGCTCGTGAACGTCATCGTCGACATCAGCTACGCTTGGCTCGACCCACGGATCCAGTACAAGTGAGCGGCTCTGCCGGCTCTGCTGCACCGCGGGCTGCTCCGAAGGCCGCACCGAGAAAGGGGTCGCTGCGCGACCTGCTGCCGCGGCTGTTCCGGGAAAAGAAACTCGGCGCCGTCGGTTTGATCATCGTACTGGTGTTCTTCCTGGTGGGCGTGTTTGCCGACCTGCTCGCCACCCACGACCTCAGAGACCAGAATCTCAGGCGCGCGCTCGAAGGACCCTCGGCCGAGTATCCGCTGGGCACCGACCAATTCGGCCGCGACCTGCTGACTCGCGTCATTCACGGGGCGCGTGTCTCCATGATTGTGGGAGTGGGCGCCGTCGCCATCGGCCTGGTCATCGCGCTGTTCTTCGGTCTGTTGTCCGGTTACTGGGTTGGCACGTTCGACCTGGTCGTGCAGCGGTTCGTCGATGCCTGGCTCACCTTCCCGTGGCTGTTCATCGTGCTGACCGTGATGTCGCTCCTGGGACAGGGCATGGTGCCGATGATCGTCGTCCTCGGCGCGTTCACGGGCATCGGCAACATCCGGACCGTACGGGGCGTGGTGTTGGGCACCAAGGAGAACCCGTACGTGGAGGCGGCGCGGGCGGTCGGCTGCCCCACCTGGAGGATCCTCCTCACCCACGTCCTGCCGCAGGTGTGGCCGCCCGTTATCGTGGTCTTTACCATCTCTCTGGGTGCGGTGATTCTGAGCGAGTCGACCATCAGCTTCCTCGGTTTCGGGATTCCGCCGCCGCAGCCGAGCTGGGGCGGCATGCTGAGCCTCGAAGGCCGACGCTACATGGAGCGGGCGCCGCTGCTGGCGATCTGGCCCGGCCTGTCCCTGGCCATCGTCGTGTTCGGGATCAACATGTTCGGCGATGCGTTGCGAGACCTGCTCGACCCCAGGCTGTCGGGCGGCACCGGCCGCATCGGCGCGGCCAACGTGCAGCAGGCGGCAGAGCCTCCTGGGCAAGCACCCGAACGCAGTTGATCGGCAGACCGAGCGTCGGAACGGGGTGAACCGAGACCCGCAACGATACTCAGCAGAGGGTTACCGCTACCTTGGGGAAGCTGTCAACGAGGCCCGCTCGGCGTTTCCGGCGGTTGTGACACCGACGATCTCTCGCTATCATTCTCTCGGCACGGAAGAGCCGGAAAGGACGTGGAACATGGATTGGCAAGAACGGATCGTCGCTGACGCTGCTGTGCTGACGGGCAAACCGGTGGTACGGGGCACCCGGCTCGCCGTGGAGTTCATCATCGACTTGCTGGCACAGGGGTGGAGCGAAGCTGACATCCTTGCGAATTACCCGCGCCTCAGCACCGACGACATCAGGGCCTGCCTCCAGTATGCCGGTGACGTGCTGCGTTTGGAGAAGGTATTTCCGATCGGAGCCGCATAGCCCGCAGAGGGCATGAGGATACTCGCCGATGAAAATGTGCCGGGCGCCGCGGTAGAGATGCTGCGCAGCGCAGGACACGACGTGGCGTGGGTGTCCGAAAGGGAACCCGGTACTGCGGACACCGACGTACTGAGCCGCGCCTCGGAAGAAGCCCGTCTCCTGGTGACGTTCGACAAGGATTTCGGAGACTTGGCGTTCCGGGCGCGTATGCCGGTGACTCATGGCATCGTGCTATTCCGTCTCGCCGGCATGTCGAAAGACACCCTGCCACGATTTGTGGCCGACAGCCTTGCGTCGAACGTGGAGTGGAAGGGACACTGCTCGGTCATCAGCGAACGTCGCATTCGGATGCGTGCGATACCGGACACCCAACTTTGAGGTAGTTACAGCCGGGGCCGCATCGGGATAGAGTGTGCGTGATGGCATCGACGCGCAGCACCGGGATCCGGATCAATCGCACCATCGAGCTGCTGGAGGGCGGGCAGCCGATCTACTACGTGGGCGGCCACACGGGGCTGGCCGGCACCTTTCACCGGCGTCCAAAGGGTGCGCTCACCGGCCAGCACACTCCGGTGCTCACCTACGAGCAGGGCCGGACCGACGCCGGGCACTGGGCCGACTACATCAACGTCGGCTTCGAGCACGGGGCGTTCAACGTGGCCGGCCTCGACGACTACCTGCACGGCATGGTGGACGCGGGGCCGACGCGCAGCGGCCACCGCACGCCGACCGTCATCGTGGAGGCGCCGGTCAACGGCATCTCGCGCGCGGTGGTGGAGGCCAACGCGTGGCAGTGCCAGCAGCTCCTCGCGCGCGGCGTGCACGGCATCATCCTGTGCAAGGCCAACACGCCCGACGCGGTGGCGGCGTTCGTGGAGGCGTGCCGCTACCCGATCAACCGTCTCGGCGTGGGCGCCGGCCTCGCGACCGGCATGCGCGGCATCGCCTCGGAGGACAGCGCCGGCCACGTGTGGGGCGTGGACGCCGATACCTACATCGAGAAGGCCGATCCGTGGCCGCTGAATCCGGACGGCGAGCTGTTCCTGGGCATCAAGATCGAGTCCAAGGCGGCGCTGCCCTACGTCGAGGAGATCATGCAGGTGCCGGGCGTCGGGTTCGCGGAGGTGGGCCCCGGCGACATGGCGCTGACGCTCGGGATCCGGTCGCTGACCGATCCGTGGCCGCGGGAGATGGTGGAGATCGAACAGCGGGTCAAGGAGGCGTGCGCGGCGAGCGGGGTATACTTTCACCCGTTCACCGGCTACGCCGCGCCGGCCGACTTTCCCGCGTTGATCGACGCCGGGGCGCTGGTGATCACCGCCCCCGATGAAGAGATAGCCCGCGTCGGGCGCGCCCACTCGGGGCGCAAGATGCCGGTATAGGGTACAGTCCGAACGAGGAGGAGAAAAACATGTCCAGTTCTGGAGTCAAGTTCCATCACATTCACCTGATCAGCGAGGATCCGCACGCCGCGGCGCGCTTCTACGAGAACATCCTCGGCGGCGCCATTACCGGCGATGCCGACGTGATGGGGGCACCGCAGGTCACCGTGGATCTCGGCGGCATGCTGCTGCTGATCCGCGGCCGCCGGCCGGGCGAGGCGCCGACCGGAAACAGCCAGCCGATGCAGCAGTTCGAGGGCTTCGTGAGCCACAACGGATGGGGCACCGACCACTTCGGCTACGCATACGAGGGCGACCTGCGGGCGTTCTGCGAGGAGATTCGCGCCAAGGGCGCCACCTTCGCCGCCGAACCGTGGGAGTTCGCCCCCGGTCACCCGATCTGCTTCCTGCAGGCCCCCGACAACGTCACCATCGAGCTGATGCAGACGCAGTAGCGCCCCGAACCCGCCGCCTGCGGCGACGCTTCCGGCCCAACCGGCCTACCGCTGGTCCTCCGGCGGGAGGCCGGCCGTGGGGCGCTGGTCCCACACGGCCCCACGGAGGCGTTACCATCACCGCTGCACGGCGTCGGAGTACACCATCTCCCAGCCGTGGAATACCACGATCAAGCCGACGAAGCGCACCCCCGGAAACTGCCGTGCCAGCCGTTCGTCCGCCAGGTAGCGCAGGAGTTGCGCCTGTGCCTGCTCGGCCACCGTTGTCACCACGGCCTGATCCGCGGACTCGGAACGCGCGCGATACTTGAGTTCGATCAGGTAGCCGCGCTGCAGGTGTGGATAGCGAGCCACCAGCGGTTCCAGCGCGATGTCGGCGTGCCCCTTGCCCAGCTCCACCTCGGAGCGGAACACGTAGTAGTCCGCCACGCTCAGGTAGGCGGCCAGGAACCCCTGTATTACCTTCTCGCCGCCGATGTAGTCGCGGATCCCGGTCTGCCGCGCGACCGCCTCGCTCAGGAACTCCAGCACCGGCCGCCACACGCACTCGGTGGCCATCCGCAACATCAACTGCTCGAACCGGAACAGGTTGATCGAAAACACCTCCACGTCGCGGTAAGCGTCGCGCAGGAAGCCGTACATCAGCCGCTTCACGGTCTGGTTCGGAATCGCCAGCCGCGGCATCATGCCCTGCACGTCGCGAATGCTCAGCAGCCCGAAGTAGTGCATCAAGGACAGGAAGTTCTCCGGCTCGGAGAGCTCCGCCAGCGGAAAGCCGGGCGTGATGCGGGTGTCCACCTGCTCCTCGCCGATGACGTCGCGCAGCAGGTCGAAGTTGCCGTTCAGTTGCCGGCCGGTCACCAGCAGGTGGCGCAGCTTGCCGTAGTCGATGCGCACGTTGGTGTCGATCAGGTACTCCGGCACGTCACGGTTGGGCATGGAGTGCTTCAGGTAATAGAGCACCATGTCGGAGTTGTACAGATCGGTGTCGGCGGTCGTGGCGAACCGGTAGCCATTGTACCACTGGCCCATGATGCCCATGGCGGTAGCGACCTCCTGGTTGAACACGCCCAAGTCCCGATAGGTCTCGACCAATTGTCGCACCTCCGGCTCGGTGAAGCCGACCATCTCGTTGAAGTCGGGTTCCAGGCTGATGTTGGTGCCGATGTTGAACCCGCTGGTCACGTCGTCCATGGTGACCGGCGACACGCCGGTGATGAACAGGCGCTCCAGGCCGCCGCCGGTGCGCCCCGCCCCGGACTTCAGGGTGGCGAAGAAGTTGCGGTAGAAGCCGCCGCCGTGGGTGAAGGAGTGGTACGCCTCCGCGCCGTGGTACGCGAGCACGGTGTTGGCGAAGTTGTCGTACTCGTCGATGATCACGTACAGTGGTACATCGTGGTCTCCCGCGTACCGGAACAACATGCTGAGCTTGTTGGCGATGGAGGGTGGCGCCAGGATGCGCTCCCTCGCTTCGCGGGGAAACAGGTCGGGATGCCGCTCCAGCGTTCCCCGGAGTTCTATCAGGCAGTAGGTCTCGAACTCCCGCTCCAGGGTGTCGAGCTTGTCGTTCACGTTTGAGAAGTCGAAGCGCAGGGTGACGTAGCGGCTCTGTTCCCCGGTCGGGTCCTGGCCGATGTCGGTGCCGGCGAAGGTGGCCTCGAAGCCGTCCGCCCAGAAGCGGTCGTAGTAGTTCTCCAAGACCGACGCCCAGAGGGACTTGCCGAACCGGCGCGGACGGATCAGGAAGGCGTAGCGCTCCTCCTCCAGGCGGCGCAGGAAGCGGGTCTTGTCGACGTACAGCCACCGGTTCAGGCGGATACGCCTGAAGTCGGCCTCGCCGTAGGGAATGCGCGGGTGCGTGGGTGGCGTGCTCACTACCGTACCGTACTGACTCTATCGCCTCCAAGGTGCGACGCGCAATCGAGCCGCCAAGGGCGGCACGGTCACTCTGCGAAACGGACGACGACGGCCGGTCGGTCGCGTCCGCCGAGTCCGCGCGCGCTTGACACCTCCAGGCGCGCGTGAAACGATGACTACGTCAAGGATTGAACGGATGTGGATCATGAGTCATCACGACCGACTGCATAGTAACCGGTCGGCAGTGACGCAGCCGGCGCATCCGTCGGGTAGAGCGCTGGCGCGCGCACCCGTAGGTGGAGGGTTTCCAGCCCCG
>JAPPGB010000142.1 GCA_028821475.1 Spirochaetaceae bacterium | reverse complement strand
TCGAACAGGTTCTGCAGTTGCGCCGCGTTGCTCAGGTTCAGGGAGCCGTCCTGCAGCAGCTCACGCGCCCCGTTGGTTCGGCTGCACAGCCGCATCGCCTTGATCCGCCGCCAGGCGGCGGCCGCGGTGTAGCCCAGTTCGTGCACCACGTAGTCGAACAGACTGCCGTACCCGCGCGTCAGGTGGAGGCGGCGCGCCTCGATCTCGCGCAGGTGGTCGAGCACCAGGATCTGCAGCGCCTGCTCGTGGCGGGCGAGTTGCACGGTCTGCGCCAGGAGGAGGTAGTCCGGAAGCGCGGCGACGGTGGACCAAGGGGCGGGAGAAGACGACTCACTCATACTCATAAGTATACCATGGGATTGAAAATAGCCGATTTCTCCGAGTCCTGGACTGCGCTGCAACGGCGCAACGAAGGCCGCTCAGCGGGGCGTGGTCGCGTCCGCGGTGGCAACGTCGTTTCCAGACAGTCGGAAGGGCCGCCGCGGGCCGTAGCGAGCCACCATGAGCCTCGAAAATCGCGTCAAGGGGTGCGCGCAATTTTTTCGCGATTCTTTCCATGCTCGCGATCTGCCGGGACTGCGCCTGGAGCGCAGCGAGTACTACTGGGGCCGATCGCACGGCACGCTGCCTCTTGCATCTCATTTTCGGTCCACGGCTACCGCACTTGGTGTTCCCACCCTTCTGCGGCTCCGATTGCGATCTGTACTCTCTGTACGGTATCGTCTTGCACCAGATGTCCGGGGACGACGACATCAGGGCAGCGGCATTCTCCTGGCTCGCCGAACAGGCCGCCCGGCACGGCCACGTGGTGCCGCGAGGGATTCTTCAAGACGGCTTCGAGCACCGCGGACAAAGGGTCACCTTCATGGGACAGCCCGGCATCTGGAAGCCGCGTGTGCTGGCACTCCCGCTGTCCATCACGACGACTCCGTCGGGACCATACGACGACTCCTTTACCGAAGACGGGTTCCTTGAATATCGGTACCGCGGTACGGACCCGCACCATCGGGACAACGTCGGCCTGCGCGAGCTGTGCCGCACCCGCACGCCGTTGATCTACTTTCATGGCGTGGCGCGCGGCCGCTACATGCCGGTATGGCCCGTGTTCATCGTCGAGGATCGCCCGCACGAACTGTGCTGCATGGTGGCGGTCGAGGCGGCTCTCACGCTGAGTCCGGCCGAGGGATCGGCGAGCGTCATGGGATCGGACTCGATCATCGGGATCCGCCGCTACATCACTGGCGAAACCAGGCGCCGCCTCCACCAGACGGCGTTCCGTGAACGCGTGCTCGATGCCTACTCCGGGTGTTGTTCCCTGTGCCGCCTGCGCCATCGCACGCTGCTCGATGCCGCCCACATCGTGCCTGATGGCGAGCCTCAGGGAGAACCGGTCGTCCCGAACGGGTTGTGCCTGTGCAAGATCCACCATGCCGCCTACGACAGCGACCTGATCGGGATCTCACCCGACTACACGGTGCACGTCCGCCGCGACGTACGCGACGAGACCGACGGTCCCATGCTCCTGCACGGCCTGCAGGAACTGCACGAGTCGCGGGTCGCCCTGCCCAACCGCCGAGCGGACCGTCCCGACCGTGACCGACTCGCGTGGCGGTACGAACGCTTCCGCGCCGCGTGACAGCGGTCCGATCACGCTGACACCCCTCCGGAGGTCGGGAGGCTTACAGGCGGATGAATTTCTGGAGTTGGGCGGGGGCCTGGACCTGGCCGACGTAGAGGTCGCCGCGGGAGTCGGCCCAGATGCCGTGCGGGCAGGCCAGGAACTCGCCCGGCGTGGTGCTCGAACGACCGCCGCCCCAGGTGCTGAGCCGTTGGCCCGCCATGGAGTAGACGCTGACTTCGTGGTGCACGCCGGCGACGTAGACCACCTCGCCGGCGGGGTCGAAGTGGATGTTGTCCGGCTTCAGGATGCCGGCCCACTCGGTGAGGTAGCGGCCCTCGGTGTCGAAGATCTGGATGCGGTCGTTGCTGCGGTCGCACACCCAGACGCGGTCCTGCGCGTCCACGCGCACCGCGTGCGACAGGTTGAACTGGCCGGGGCCGGTGCCCCACTCGCCCCACGACAGCAGCAATTCGCCCTCCGGCGAGTACTTGTGCACGCGGGCGTTGCCGTAACCGTCTGAAATGAACAGGTCGCCGTTCGATGCGATGCCCACGTCGGTGGGCAGGTTGAACGGGTCACCGTCGCGCGCGCCCTTCTTGCCGGGGGTGCCGATCGTCATCACCAGTTCGCCGCGGGCGTTGAACTTGTAGATGCAGTGGTTGTTGCGCTCGGTGCAGAACACGTTGTCCTCGCCGTCGATGAAGATGCCGTGCGCATCGTCCAGCACGCCGGCGCCCCACTCCTCCAGGAAGCGGCCGTCACGGTCGAACACCACCAGCGGATGTTCGCTGCGCGAATAAACGAACACGCGGTCCCGCGAGTCGCACGCCACCGCGGGGATCCAGCCCCAGGTCCATCCGTCGGGAAGCTGCCCCCATCCCTCCGCCACTTCGTAGCGGTAGTCGCCACTGCCGAACGCCATGCTCATCCTCCTCCCGCGCCGCCCGTCAGAGCAGGCCGGTAAACCATTCCTTGACCCTTATCTTGTCGGCCTCGCCGCCGAAGCCAAGATTGAACCAGCCCTCGTAGCCGGCCTCGCGCAGCGCCGCGAACAGCGCCGCGAAGTCGATGTTGCCCTCGCCGGGGACCAGGTGCACCTCGTAGTCGCCGCGGTTGTCGTTGAGCCGCACCTGGCCGATGTTGCCGGCGCCGAAGGCAGCCAGGAACCCGTCCCAGCCGTCGGGCACCAGGTTGCCGTGCGCCACGTTGAACGCCCACTTGAAGTGCGGCGACTCGATGGCGTCGAAGAACCAGCGCGTCTCTTCGACGGTGTGCGGCAGGTAGTGCATCTCGGCGTGCTCGGGCTCGCGGTTGTGATTCTCGAAGTACACGGTGACGTCGTTGCGCTCGGCGCCCTCCAGCAACCGCTGCATGCGTGCGATGGCCGCCGCGCGCCGCGCCTCCAGGTCGCCGAACTGGTAGCCGCCGTGGCCGATGATCCAGCCGCATCCGAGGCGCACCGCCAGGTCGAGGTTGGCGGCCAGGTAGTCGTCCACCGCCGCCGCCATGACCGGCACGTACTCGGCGTTGTTGATGGCGGACGACGGGTGGATGCCGAGCGCAACCTCGTGCCGCTCGCACAGCCCGCGCACCTCGCGCACCCGTGCGGCGTCGAACGAGGCGATGTCGTTGGGCGGCAGGTCGGCCTGGAAGTCGATGTAGCGGAAACCATGCTGCGCCGCCCAGGTGATCGACCGCTCGATCGGCTGCGCGCGCGGCGCATCGAATCCGAACCTGCCGCCAACGTGGTTGTGCCGACTCATGACCCAAGTCTACCCGACCTGCCGCCTATTGATCGCGATCCAGTAAGATTGGAAGTAGAAGTGCAGGACGTGCGATCCTATGACCATTCGCATGACCATTCGCATGACAACTCCCATGACAATGGTGAGGTGACCTGGAAGTCCATCGGCACGGGAGCGGGACGGCAGGAGCATTGCCGCCGGCGGCGATTCGCCGTGCATGGAGCGAGCCGCACCGGTCGCGGACCGGCAGCGCAATCTTGCGCCCGCCGCGCGGATCGGCATGGCCGGCGCGCGACGCGTGGGTAAGCACTTGCGTGACACCACCCTGGTGACCGGGGCAAGCGGGTACGTGGGCGGGCGCCTGGTGGCGGCACTGGAGCGGCGCGGGACGCGGGTGCGCTGTCTGGCGCGCCGCCCGGAACTGCTGGCGGGACGCTTCGCTGCCTCCACCGAGGTGATGGCCGGCGACCTGCTGGAGCCCGGTTCGCTGCCGGGGCCCCTCGCCGGCGTCACCACCGCATACTACCTGGTGCACTCGCTCGGTTCGCGCGGCGCACACGGCCGGTGGGAACGCGAGGAAGAGCGCGCGGCCGAGGCGTTCGCCGGTGCCGCGCGCGCAGCCGGCGTGGCGCGCATCGTCTATCTCGGCGGGCTGGCGAACAGCGACCGCTCCGAGGACAGCGGCGGCTCGGCGCACATGCGCAGCCGGCAGCGAGAGGGCGGTGCCGATTCCGCGCACATGCGCAACCGGCAGCGGGCGGGCGGTGCCGGCTCGGCGCACATGCGCAGCCGGCTGCGGGTGGGCGCGGTGCTGCGCGGATCCGGCATCCCGACGGTCGAACTGCGCGCCTCGGTCATCATCGGCGCCGGCAGCCTGTCGTTCGAGATGATCCGCGCGCTGGTGCAGCGGCTGCCGGTAATGGTGATGCCGCGCTGGGTGTCGGTGCCGGCGCAGCCGATCGCCATCGCCGACGTGCTCGACTACCTGGTCGCCGCGGGCGAGATGGACCTCACCGGCTCGCGCGTGTTCGAGATCGGCGGTGCGGCGGTCACCACCTACCGCGGACTGATGGAGGAATACGCGCGCCAGTGCGGCCTGCGGCGGCTGCTGGTGCCGGTGCCGCTGCTCACCCCCCACCTGTCCAGTCTGTGGCTGGGGCTGGTCACGCCGCTGTTCGCGCGCGTGGGGCGCAAGCTGATCGAAAGCATCACGATACCGAGCGTGGTGTCCGACCCGGCGGCCGCGGAAGCGTTCGGCTTGCGCCCGCGCGACTACCGCGACGCGATCCGGCAGGCGCTGGCCGACGAGGATGCCCGCTTCGTGGCGACCCGCTGGGCGGATGCGGCGTCCGCCCTCACCGTGGAGCGGCGCCGCTGGGGCGGCGTACACTTCGGTACCCGCCTGGTCGACTCGCGCGCGGTGACCGTGGCGGTGCCCGCACCGCGCGCGTTCGGCCCCATTCAGCGCATCGGCGGCCGGACCGGCTGGTACTACGGAGACTGGCTGTGGCGGCTGCGCGGCGCCGTGGACCGGCTGCTCGGCGGCCCCGGCATGAAGCGCGGGCGCCGTGACGGCGTCGAGCTGCGCCCCGGCGACGTGCTCGACTGCTGGCGCGTGGTGGCGTACGAGCCGCCGCACCGCCTCACCCTGGAGGCGGAGATGCGGCTGCCGGGGCGCGCCTGGCTGCAGTTCGAGGTGGCCCCCCGCGGCGACGGCGCCGAGATCCGCCAGACGGCGCTGTACGACCCGGTCGGCATCACCGGCCGCGCCTACTGGTACCTGCTCTACCCGGCGCACGAGGCGATCTTCCGCGGCATGCTGCGCCGCATCGCGCGGTACGCGGAAGGGAACCGTCGTTCGTAGCAAACTTGGGTGCGCGGTCATGAATCGTCGCTACCATGGACCCGGGAACCGTGCCGAGGCTTGATCGTCGGAGTGCTCCGATCGGCGATACTCAAGCGGACGTGACCGTCGGGGAATCCTCGGCGCCGCCTGCCGACGCCAGCGCTCTGAGTTGGGTCAGTTCCGCGGCCCACAGGGTCTGGTCGACGGTTTCGGTGATCAGGGGCTTGTCGTCGAAGCGGGGGTCATTCATGAGCAGCCGGAACGGCTCCCAGCCCATGGTGCCCTTGCCGAGGCTCTCGTGGCGGTCCACGCGGCTGCCGAGCGGGGTCTTGGAGTCGTTCAGGTGGGCGCCGGCCAGGTAGCGCAGGCCCACCACCACCTCGAACTCGCGCATGGTGCGTTCGTACGCCGCCGCGGTGGTGAGGTCATAGCCGGCGGCATGCAGGTGGCAGGTGTCGAGGCACACGCCGATGCGCGACTTGTCCTCGATGCCGTCGACCAGGGCGGCAAGCTGGGCGAAGGTGTGGCCGAGGTGGCTGCCCTGGCCGGCGGTGCTCTCGTACACGGCGATGACGTCGGGAACCTCGGCCAGAGCACGGTTCAGGAATTCCGTGATCTGCGCGGTGCAGGCCGCGTCGCTCATCCTGCCCAGGTGGCTGCCGGGGTGGAAGTTCAGGTAGCGCAGGCCAAGTCGCCGGCAGCGTTCGAACTCGTCCAGGAAGCCCGCCTGCGACTTGCGGACGATCTCCTCGTCGGGGGCGCCCAGGTTGATCAGGTAGCCGGCGTGCGGCAGCACGTGGTGCAGCGGGAAGCCGCACGCGGCGCACTGGTCACGGAACGCGGCGGCCTCGTCGTCGGCGAGCGGCTTGGACGCCCAGCGCCGCTGGTTGCGGGTAAAGATGGCGAACGCGTTGGCGCCGAGGGCGCGCGCCCGCTCCGGCGCGGTGCGCACGCCGCCGGCGGTGGATACGTGAGCGCCGAGCAGTTTCATCGCAGCAGCTTGCGGTAGGGTAGAGAGACCCGCGCCGGCGGCGCAAGGGAGGATGAGAGCATGATCCTGGTGTGTGGCCACAACTGCGCCTGGCAGCTTACGTACCGGTTCGACGCCGTCACCCCCGGCGCCGTGAACCGGGTACGCGAGGTGCATCGCTCGGCGGCGGGCAAGGGGGTGAACGTGGCGCGCGTGCTCGCCGCCCTGCAGGCGCCGGCGACGCTGCTCGCCTACCTGGGCGGCCCCAACGGCGCGCGCGTGCGGCAGGCGCTGGAGCGCGAAGGCATCCCCGCCGAGGTGATCGACACGGCCGCCGACACCCGGACCTGCGTGACCCTGCTGGAGTCGGCGGGGCCGGTCAACGAGCCGGCAGAACCGGCGCTGACGGGGAGCTTCGGCGAGTTCGCGGGCGGCGCGGTTGGTGAGACGCAGCAGGTTACCGAGCTTGTGGAGCCGGCGGTAACGGCGAACGACGCGGAGCAGGAGCGTTTCGCCGCCGCCTACGACCGGTTGCTGGAGCAAGCGAGCGTCGTGGTGGTTGCCGGCTCCGCGATCGGCGGCGCCCGCGACGAGGTGTACGCGGAGATGGTGCGTCGCGCCCACCGCCGCGGCGTGGCGACGCTGCTCGACGCCTACCACGGCCACGGCCGCGCCGCGCTGGCCGCGGCTCCGTCGATCGTCAAGATCAACCGCGCGGAGCTGGCAGCACTGGCGGGGACGGCGGTCGATGCCGGGCCGGCCCGCATCGCGGTCTATCGCGACCTGTGCGACCGGTACGGCGTGCGGTGGGTGATCGTGAGCGCCGGGGCGGAGGGGATCGAGGCGTGCGACGGGAGGCGGTTGCTGCGGGCGGCCGCCCCCGCCGTGCCGGTGGTCAACTCGATCGGCAGCGGCGACGCCGCATCGGCCGGCGTGGCGGCAGCGCTGATCGGCGCCGCCGGCGGTTCCACAACCGGCGTTGCGTCCGGCCCGAACACCGCTCCCGGCGCACCGCCGCCGCCGCTGCGCATCGATCAGGCCGAACTGGCCGCGGTGGTGCGGTTCGCGGCGGCTTGCGGTACCGCCAACTGCCTGACGCCGACGCCGGGCTCGGTCACCCACGAGGCGATCCTGCGACTGCACGCGCAGGTCGCCGTAACGGAGGCGTCGTTGGGAGCGCGCCGCCGGATCACCTGAGGAGGAGTTCGAGTACGGCGGCGTGCGTCAGCGCCGAGCCTCACGCGCTGTGCACACCTCGCTGCCGGAGCGAGTCAGATGCGGCGCGCGCACCAGTGGATGCCGCGCCGCAGCACCTCGCGGAACGCGGCGTTCTCCCAGGTCTGGTTGTCGTGACCGCACTGGTAGCAGAACACGCGCGCGTTGTTGTGCGTGCGCGACCAGGCGAGCGTGCGCATGCTCTTCGGGTGGCTGGTGGTGAGCAGCACCTCGCTGTCGTCCCCGGCGTCGGCCATGGTGTAGGTCTCGTCGATCATCTCCCACGCCGCGACTCCGCGCGTGATCGGGTGCTCCCGGTTCGCCGTCTCCACGTGCACCGACTGGTCGTGGTGATAGCCGAACGAACGGTCGTCGATGCCCACCATCGCGTTCCACAGCGGCCACCCCGGGGTCCCGAGGATCGCATGATGGAGCAGGAGGATGCCCTGCCCGGTCTCGCCGAGGTGCTCGATCGCCGTCCTGGGCTTGCCGGCGTACCCCGGTCCCGCGTCGTCCGGTTCCTCCCTCAGCATGGTGTAGAACACGACACACTCGTACGAATCGCGCTCCTGCTCGGAGGTGGATGCAAAGTCGTCCATGTGCTGCACGTAGGCGCGCACGCCCTCCAACCCCTCGAACAAGTGGTGAAAGTTCACTACGTCAAAGGGGTGGCCGCCGGTTACCACGGCCGTCTTCACGGGTTTGGCAGTCATCAGGGTGTTCCTCCGTTCGAATGGTTCCGGGCAACGTGCCCGTGCGCGCGTGTTCGACCGTAGTGCCGGACCGCGCCGCCGGCAACCCGGCACAGAGTCGCCGGCACCGTGGCCGATGGCTGGGTGCGATGAAGGTTGCCGTCCACCTGGACCGCAGCCTTGGCGCCGGCACCGCGTGTGCACTCCGCGTCGTTGCCTGATAGGGTGGCGCGATGACGGCGGATGCGCAACTGCGGGAGGTGCTTGGGCGGATAGACGCGGCGAACCGCGCGGACCCGCATACCGAGAACGAGGGCGGCGTCGAGCATCCCAAGGAACTGCTGTACGGGCGGCGCATGAGCGGCTGGCTGGAGCGGCTGCGCCCGGATGCGGCGCCGGCGCTGCGCATCGCGGCGCGCGCGCAGCACCTGGAGCGGTGGGCGATTCCGCGTGACCGGTTCCCGATGGGGCGAACCGGGTACCTGCGCTGGCGCACCACCTTGGGCCGGCATCACGCCGAGCGCACCGCCGAACTGATGCGCGCGGCGGGCTTCGCCGACGATTCGATTGCTGCCGTGGCGGAGCTGCTGCGCAAGGAAGGGCTGGCCCGCGCCGCGCCGGACAGTGACGTGCAGGCGCTGGAGGATTGCGCCTGCCTGGTGTTCCTGGAGCACTACCTGGAACAGTTCGCCGGCAAGCACCCGCCCGCCAAGGTCGCCGATATCCTGGCCAGGACGTGGCGCAAGATGTCGCCCGCCGCCCGCGCCGCGGCTCTGACTATCCGGTTCCGGCGAGAGCTCCGCGTCTTGCTGCAGGCCGCCGGCATCACACCCGGATAGCGCGTAGCGGCTTTCATTGCCCGCCCACCCGTTACTTTGGTAGGTTACGCCGGTCATGCGCGGGCGCAACCTTACCAGCGGTTCGATCCCCTCCCTGAGCTGGTCGCTGGCGTGGCCGGTGATGCTCTCCATCCTGTTTCAGACCCTGTACCAACTGGTGGACGCGTTCTGGGTGAGCCGCCTCTCGGACAACGCCATGGCGGCAGTCACGGTGTCGCAGATCACCCTGTTCGTGATGATCTCCCTCACCATCGGCATCACGGTCGGCTCCGGCGTGGTGATGGCGATGAGCATCGGGCGGCGCGACATCCCGGAGGCGGAGCGGGTGATGGGGCAGTCGTTCGTGCTCAACTTCATCGCCGCGGTACTGTTCACGACCATCTCCCTGAGCTTGCGCGGGAAGCTGCTGTCTCTGACCGGCGCCACCGGCGACATCCTCCCGCTGGCGGTCGACTACTTCACCATCGTGGCCGGCGGCTCGGTGCTGATGTTCATCTTCTTCGCGGTGATCTTCGGGTTCAACTCGCAGGGCGACAACCGCACCGTCACCTGGCTGTTCGCAATCTCCACCACCATCAACGCCGGCCTCGATCCGCTGCTGATCTTCGGCGGCCTCGGCATTCCCGCCCTCGGCGTGCGCGGCGCCGCCCTTGCCACCATCATCTCGCAGATCCTGCTGGTCATCGCCGGCATCACGCTGCTGCATCAGCGCGACATGATGGTGAAGTTCCGCTTCCGCAACCTGGTGTTCCGCCTCCACTCGGTGCGGCAGGTGCTGGCGATCGGCTTTCCGGCGGCGCTGACCAACCTGCTCAACCCGGCCGGACTCGCCGCCCTCAACGCGCTGGTGGCGCTGGCGTTCCTGGAGGCGGGGGTGGTCGGACTGTCGATCGGCTTTCGCATCGAGTTCTTCTCGTTCCTGCCGGCGATCGGGTTCGGCGTCGCGGCGATGGCGATGATCGGGCAGAATATCGGCGGCGGCCGTCCCGACCGCGCCCGCGCGTCATATCACACCGCCCTGCTGTTTGCGTTCGGCATCGGCACGGCCGTGGGCCTGGCTGCGTTGCTCTCCCGCGGCGCCGTCGTCGGCGTGTTCACCGACGATCCGGTGGTGATCGGCTATACCCGGTCCTACCTGGCGATGATTCCGCTCACCTACGGCATCGTGGCGGCGCTGTTCGTGGTGGTGAGTTCGTTCCAGGGCCTGGGCAAGTCGTGGCGCGGCTTCGCGGTGTCGGCGACGCGGGTGGCGATCCTGGTCGGTGGCACGCTGCTGGTGACGCGCGCGGTGGCACCGGGCGGATCGATCGCCGGCGTGTGGTGGACCATCGTGACCGCCAACCTGGTCGCCTTTGCCTTCGGCTACCTGCTGCTCAGGCGCACGTTCGGCCAGGTTCTGGCGGCGCCGGCCCCGGCATGGGGCGGCCCGCCCGCCGCAGGCCCCGGCAAGGGCGGCGGCTTCGGTCCACCCGGAAAGCCGCCGGCACCGCGGCCGGAAGGCGCCTCGGCAGAAGGTGCCGTGGACGGTGGCGACGGCCTGGTTGGCCGACCGGGTACCGCGGCAGCGGCGTCCGGCCACGGCCCCGGCGACCAAGAAGCCGGCCCCTCTCGCCCGCCGTCGCTGGCCAGCGACGCCACCGGTGCGGCAGACGGTGCTCCGTCCGCCGACGCCATGCCGCGCATGGCAACCGACGAATCTACGGGGAGTTGACAACCAGATGATCATTCGGCGTTACGACCACCAGCGCGACCGCGACAGCCTGCTGCGCGTGTTCCGGGAGGTGGGCTGGGTCGGCAAGGAGAAGGAGAAGGAGCAGATCTTCGACACCTTCGCCGCCGCCAGCCGCGGCTTCGTGGCCGAGCAGGACGGCGCCGCCGAATGCGGTGTGCTGATGTACAGCGGTGCACTGCGTTACCAGGAGGGCGAGCTGCCGTTCGCCGGGGTGGCCGGTGTCACCACCAGCCGGGTGGCGCGACGGCAGGGGCTGGCCAGCCGCACCACCGCCGTGGCGCTGGCCGACGCGGCGCAGCGCGGCGCCGCGCTCGCCGGGCTGAGCATGTTCGACCAGGGTTACTACAACCAGCTCGGTTTCGGGACCATGGGATACGAGCACGAGGTGACCTTCGACCCGGCGACGCTGCGCGTGCCGGTGCGGGCACGACCGCCGATACGCATTTCCGTGGACGATGCCGAAGCGGTGCATGCCGGGCGCCTGGCGCGCCTGCGCCCGCACGGCGGCGTGAACTTCCACGACGCCACCTTCACACGCACCGCCATGCAGGAGGCAGACAATGGCTTCGGGCTCGGCTACCGCGACGGCGGCCGCATCAGCCACCACTTCTGGGCGAATGCGAAGGGCGAGCAGGGTCCGTACAGCGTCTGGTGGTTCGCCTACGAAACCACCGGCCAGCTCGTGGAACTGCTGGCGCTGCTGCGCGATCTGTCCGACCAGGTAGTGCACCTGGAGGTCCAGGAACCGCCGCAGATCCAGATCCAGGATCTCCTGGAGTGGCCGTTTCGCAACCGCTCGCGCAGCCACCGTGCCGAGCAGGAGCACCGCATGTCGAGCGCCGCGTACTGGCAGGCGCGCATCCTGGACCTGCCGGCGTGCATCGCGGCGGTGAGCGCCCGGGACGCCGTGGCATTCAACCTGCGGCTGCACGATCCGGTGGCGCGCTACCTGCCGGAGGACGGCTGGCAGGGCGCCGGCGGCGACTACGTGGTGCGGCTCGGCGCCACCTCCAGCGCCGAGCCCGGCCACGCCCCCGACCTGCCGGTCTTGACCGCCGGCGTGGGCGCCTTCACCCGGCTGTGGCTCGGCGTGAGGCCGGCCGCGTCGCTGGCGGTGACGGACGACCTCGCCGGTCCGTCCGATCTGCTGGCGGCCATCGACGCCGCCCTCACCCTGCCGGTCCCCCACTTCGACTGGAACTTCTGACCGGCGTCCGGACTGCCGGGACGGCCGCGGCTGTGAGGCGTGCGCGCCGTGCGTGAACGAGGCGGTGGGGAGTGGCTCTGCTCACTCCTGGCAGTGTTCGACGGTACCGTCTCGCGTCCTGGTGGAGCTCCGTTCCGACTCGCCGCGCCGCAGCGTCAGCGTGTCACCGCTGCCTGACACCGACTCTATCGGTCACCTTGCCACGTTGGCGGGACGGCGGGTAGGTTGCCGGGCGATGGCTACTGAACGGCCGCTCATCGCCGTGCTCAACAGCAACTCGCGGGTCATGCTGCCGGACGAGTTCGCCCGCTACGAGGACCGCCTGCGGTTTCGCCACCCGCCGGCGGCCGCCCGCGCATCGGAGGCGCGCAGCGCGGTCGACGCCGCCATGGCGAAGGAGCTGCTGGCCGGCGCCGACGGCTGCATAACCTGCTGGGGCTCACCGCCGATCAGCGCCGATTTGCTCGCCGCCGCCCCGGGCCTGCGCATCATCGCCCACGCCGCCGGCACGCTGCGGCCTTACCTGACGCCGTCCGTGTGGGAGCGCGACATCGCCGTGGTCAGCGCCGCCGGCGCCATCGCCGAGGAGGTGGCGCACTACACCGCCGCGCTGGTCGTGATCGGGCGCCGCTCGCTGATGGAACTGGCGCCGCAGACCGCGCGGGGCAAGTGGCGCGACGTACAGTTGCACCGTCCCTCATCCGACGTGCGCGGCATCACCGTCGGCATCATCGGCGCCGGCGAGGTAGGGCGCCGCGTGCTGGCGCTGCTGGCCCACTACCAGGTCCGCCTGCTGCTCGCCGATCCGTTCGTGAACGCCGAGCAGGCCGCCGCGCTCGGCGCGGAGAAGCGCGAGCTGGAGGAGCTGTTCGCCGAGTCGGACGTGGTCAGCGTGCACGCCCCCAACAACGACCAGACCCGACACATGGTCAACGCCGAACGGCTGGCCCTGCTGCGCGACGGGGCGATCTTCATCAACACCTCGCGCGGGCCGCTGGTCGACCAGGAGGCGCTGGTCGCGGAGCTGCACCGGCGCCGCATCTGGGCGTTCATCGACGTCACGGACCCGGAGCCGCCGCCGCCCGGCTCGCCGCTGTTCGGCTGCCCGCACCTGACCCTGTCGCCGCACGTGGCCGGCTCGATCGAGGGTTCCGGCCGCTACCAGTTGCGCTGGGTGCTCGACGAGGTGGCGCGCCTGTTCGCCGGCGAGCCGCTGCGCAACCCGCAGACCCGCGCCATGGTGGACATGAGCAGCTTCCGGTAACGAGGAGTCCGTGATGGCAAAACAGAACCAGCCGGTGCTCGGCTACGACGACACCCCGTTCCTGCCCGGCGGCAGGTGGCGCGTCCATGACGCGAACCGCCCGCAACCGCGGGTGGTGACTCCCGGCGCAGCGCCCGGTGCGCCGCCCGCCGACGCCGTAGTGCTGTTTGACGGCAGCGGCCTGGACCAGTGGCGGGGAAAGGACGGCGGCGCGGCCGGCTGGCAGGTGCGCGACGGCTTCATGGAGGTGGTGTCCGGCAGCGGCGACATCGAGACCCGCGATCACTTCGGCGACTGCCAGCTCCACATGGAGTTCGCCTGCCCGGCCCAGGTGGAGGGCAGCAGCCAGGGGCGCGGCAACAGCGGCGTGTTCCTGCTTGGGCTGTACGAGGTCCAGGTGCTCGACGGCTACGACAACCGCACCTACGCCGACGGCCACACCGGCGCCATCTACGGCCAGTACCCGCCGCTGGTCAACGCCTGCCGCCGGCCCGGCGAGTGGCAGAGTTTCGACATCGTGTTCGAGTCGGCGCGCTTCGACGGCACCCGCCTGGTCAGCCCCGCCTTCCTGACGATTGTCCACAACGGCGTGCTGATCCACCACCGGCAGGAGGCGCTCGGACCGACCGGCCACCGCATCCTCGCCCACTACGACGCGCCGCATCCGCCGGCCGGACCGTTGCGCCTGCAGGATCACCGCAACCCGACCCGCTTCCGCAACATCTGGCTGCGCCCGCTCACCCCCTACGACGCCGCCTGACCCCACGTGGCGCGCCTTGCGCCGGGGCAGCGGCTGGGCAGCGGCGGTCGCCTTGACCCGGCGGCGGACGCGGCGATAGGTTCGGCCCACGATGGCCACCGATCCGCCCGTGGGCGGGGCAGTGACCTTAGTCGTGAGAGGAGAACCTAGGCTGAGGAGGAACTCCGAATGAGAATCGATCAAGTCCAGGTGAAAGGCCTGTTCGGGCGTTTCGATCACCATTTGAAGTTCGCCACAGACGAAAACATCATGATCATGATCGGTCCGAACGGCTTCGGGAAGACGACTACCTTGCGTCTGATCGACGCGCTGTTCAATCGATCCGTCGGCAGGGTTGCCGAAGTGCCGTTCCGGCAGGTCGAGGTGACCTTCGACAACGGTTGCGCGCTGACCGCGGTCAAAGCGGAGGACGTTGACCAAAGGAAACCAGACTCGCCGGACGTGACGTTGACTCTTCTATCGGGTCGGAGGAGCGAGACTTTCGAGCATCGCAGAGTCTCGAGCGACTCACTCGGGGTGCCGATCTCCGCTATCGAGGATGCGATACCGGCGCTGCGCCGAGTTGGGCGCCGTGAGTGGCACAATCTGGAGACGGGCCGTGTGCTGGACCTCGAAGAGGTGCTCGCGTTCCATGAGGACGAATTGGCGTTCTTTGTGCGGAGCGGCGTTTCAGCGGTCCCGGAGTGGCTGCAGGAGTTGCGCAACTCGGTTGCCGTACGTTTCATCGATACTGAACGCTTGACCAGCGCCCCGAACCCGAGACGTAATCGACGTGGAGTGCGCGCAGATACACCCAAGCGTACCGTCAGCCAGTACTCGCACAAGCTTGCCACCCAGGTCGGTCAATCCCGCGAGGAGTACGTTGCGCGGTCTCAGTCGCTCGAACGCACGTTCCCCGCCCGCGTTGTAGCGGACAATGGCGCTCAAAACGGCTCGATGGACGAACTGCGTTCGC
This sequence comes from Spirochaetaceae bacterium, assembly GCA_028821475.1. Taxonomy (GTDB): domain Bacteria; phylum Spirochaetota; class Spirochaetia; order SZUA-6; family Bin103; genus Bin103. Next base: position 8,545 of record JAPPGB010000142.1, on the reverse strand, counting down.
AACTGAACGACCTCGAACGAAAGCGTTCACGACTGGAGCATGCGGGGTTGTTGGCCGGGGAACAGTTCGACATCGAGGTTCCCGAACTGACACGGGTGGACGAGTCACATCGCAAGTTGCTGACCGTGTTTGCGCAGGATGCGGCGGAGAAGCTCGCCGTGTTCGATAAGCTGTACGATTGCGTCGACGCGTTCACGAGCATCGCCAACTCCCGTCTTCGTCACAAACAGGTAGTGGTCAGTGCGAAAGGGCTGGGGGTGGCCGATTCCGACGGTGATAGCCTCGACCTGGAAAAGCTGTCGTCCGGTGAGCAGCACGAACTCGTGATTCTCTACGAGCTGATCTTTCGCACCGCACCGGACTCGCTCGTGCTGATCGACGAGCCGGAGCTCTCGCTGCACGTGGCTTGGCAGGCGCAGTTCGTCCCAGATCTTGAGCGGATGACCAAGCTGACCGGATTCCGGGCGATTCTCGCCACGCATTCGCCCGACATCATCGGAGATCGATGGGATCTCACGGTTGAACTGCACGAACCGGGCACCGGCTGATGACCCGTAGCCTGAACGCCCGGGTGAACGCGATCCGGCAGACGCGACAGGAGCACGCGGGCTGCTTTGTCGTCGTCGAAGGGCGTGATGACCGGCTGTTCTTCGAGCAGTTCGTCGATCGCCAAGACTGTTGGGTGATCGTGGAGCGCGGAAAACAGAACGTCGTCGACGTGGTGAGTATCCTGGAAGCGGATGGCTTCCCAGGCGTCGTGGGCGTCGTTGACGCGGACTTCGACCACTTCGAAGGCATCGGTCAGGCGAGTGACAACATCATCGTGCTTGAGACGGTAGACCTGGAGGCATTGCTGATCCGCTCGACCGCGCTGGACCGGGTCCTCGTAGAGCTTGGGAGCGTGGACAAGATCGCCAAGTTCGGAGCGAGTGTTCGCGAGGCGCTGCTCGCAGCGGCACTGCCGATCGGATGCTTGCGGCTTCACTCTCGGCGTGTTGGTCTGAGTCTGACGTTCCAGGGGCTCCGCTACGGAAGGTGTATCGAGGTAGCGACGCTCGTGCTTGACGTCTTCCGCCTCATTAAAGAGGTCGAGAATCGGACGCGGCGCTTCGACCTGCCGCGCGATCATCTTGCTCGCGAGATCGACATCATCCAAGAATCGGTAAAGGACCGATGGCTGGTGTGCTACGGTGCGGACATGGTGGAGATCCTGGCACTGAGCTTGCGTAGCACCCTGGGCACGAACAGTGCGCAAGCGGTGGCGCCGGACGTCGTGCGCAGGTATCTGCGACTGGCGTATCAATGGCCTGACCTGAGTGGTTCTCAGCTTGGGCGTGACCTGCGCGCATGGGAGGCCAGGAACGCCACCTACCGAGTGTGGGGCAACGCAGATCCCGGCGAGCGAGCTTGAGGAGCACCGCTCACCGTGATCGACTCCGCATCGACGAGCAGTCAGCAAGGTCATCGGTAGGGGTTCGCATCCACTGCGGCGCCCGAGAGAATCGGGGCGCGCGCTTGGGACAGCGCCAATGCCGCAGACCCGCGCCATGATGGAAATGAGCAGCTTCCGGTAGCTCGGGCGGCGCGGTCGCCTTGACCCGGCGGCGGACGCGGCGATAGGTTCGGCCCACTATGGCCACCGATCCGCCCGTGGGCGGGGTGTTTTCTCCCGTAACCCCGCGCGTCGACTTTGTCGCATTGGAGCAGGAGCTGCTTCGCTGGTGGGATGAGGCCGGCATTGTCGGCCGCTACCTGCGCCGCAACGAAGCCTCCGAGCGCCGCCACTCGTTCATCGACGGGCCGATCACCGCCAACAACCCGATGGGCGTGCACCACGCCTGGGGGCGCACCTACAAGGACCTGTTCCTGCGCTGGCGCACCATGCAGGGCTACCGGCAGCGCTACCAGAACGGCTTCGACGGCCAGGGGCTGTGGGTGGAGGTGGAGGTGGAGAAGGAGAAGGGATTCACCTCCAAGCACGACATCGAGGCGTACGGCATCGGGCGCTTCGTGGAGGAGTGCAAGGAGCGGGTGCGCAAGTACGCCGCCATCCAGACCAAGCAGTCGCAGCGGCTCGGTTACTGGATGGATTGGGACGACTCCTACCACACCATGTCGGATGAGAACAACTACACCATCTGGCACTTCCTGAAGCGCTGCCACGAGAACGGCTGGCTGTACCGGGGCACCGACTCGATGCCGTGGTGCGCGCGCTGCGGCACCGGCCTGTCGCAGCACGAGATCGTCACCGAGGGCTACCAGGACGTGACCCATACCGCGGTGTACGTGCGCTTGCCGCTCACCGATCTGAAAGGGAGGGCCGACAACGAGTCGCTGCTGGTGTGGACCACCACCCCCTGGACGCTGACCGCCAACGTGGCCGCCGCCGTGCACCCGGAGCACCGCTACGTGCGCGCCCGCGTCGGCAACGAGATCGTCTACCTGGGCAAGGAGCGGATCGAGCTGCTGACCGAGCTGGCGGGCGCAATGCAGGTGCGCCCCGAGGACTCGGAGCTGGCCAACCCGCTGGAACAACTCGGCGTGTCCGATCTCCTGGGCGTGGAAACGGCGGGGGAGGCGCTCGGAGTGGGCGTCGAGGTGCTGGAGGAACTGCCCGGCAGCGCGCTCATCGGGCGCACCTACCGCGGACCGTTCGACGACCTGGCGGCGCAGCGCGGCGTCGAGCACCGCGTCATCCCGTGGGACGAGGTGGGCGAGCAGGAGGGCACCGCGATCGTGCACATCGCGCCCGGCGCCGGACCGGAGGACTTCGCCCTGGGCAAGGAGCACGGCCTGGCCGTGGTGGCCCCGCTCGACGAGAACGGCTACTACGTCGACGGCTTCGGCTGGCTCACCGGGCAGAGCGTGTTCGAGGTGCGCGAGCGCATCTTCGCCGACCTGGAGGGCAAGGGGCTGCTGTACTGCACCGAGGAGCACCGGCACCGCTATCCGTTCTGCTGGCGCTGCAACAGCGAGCTGGTGTTCCGGGTGGTGGACGAGTGGTTCATCTCCATGGACGAGTTGCGCCACACCATGATGGAGATCACCCGCAAGGTGCGCTGGATCCCGGCGTTCGGGCTGGAGCGCGAGCTGGACTGGCTGCGCAACATGCACGACTGGATGATCTCCAAGAAGCGCTACTGGGGCCTGGCGCTGCCGATCTGGACCTGCGATTCCTGCGCCAGCTTCGAGGTGATCGGCAGCGAGCATGAGTTGGAGGAGCGCGCGGTGGAGGGCTGGGACGAGTTCGCCGGCCACTCGCCGCACCGGCCGTGGATCGACGCCGTCAAGATCGAGTGCTCTTCCTGCGGCGAGAAGATGTCCCGCATCCGCGACGTCGGCAACCCGTGGCTGGATGCCGGCATCGTGCCGTTCTCGACCATCGGCTACCGCCACGACCGCGAGCACTGGCGCGAGTGGTTCCCGGCCGACTGGATCTCGGAGTCGTTTCCGGGGCAGTTCCGCAACTGGTTCTACTCGCTGCTGGCGATGAGCGCCACCCTGGAGCAGACCGAGCCGTTCCGGGCCTGCTTCACCTACGCCCTGCTGCGCGACGAGCATGGCGACGAAATGCACAAGAGCAAGGGCAACGCCATCTGGTTCGAGGACGCCGCCGACCAGATGGGCGTCGACGTGATGCGCTGGATGTACCTGCGCCACACCCCGGCCAACAACCTCAACTTCGGCTACGCTCCCGGCGACGAGGTACGCCGCCAGTTCCACATCCCGATCTGGAACGTGTACTCCTTTTTCGTGAACTACGCCAACATCGACGGCTGGCAGCCGGTCACCGTCGACGGGGGCTATGCCGAGGTCGCCGTGTTCACCGAGCTGGACCGCTGGATCCGGTCGGAACTGCACCAGACGATCCGTGCAGTCACCACGGCGCTGGAAACCTGGCGCCCCGAGACGGCGGCCACCGTGCTGGAACGGTTCGTGGACGCGCTCTCCAACTGGTACGTGCGCCGCAGCCGGCGCCGCTTCTGGCGCGGCGAGCAGGACACCCAGTCCCCCGACAAGCCGGCACCCACCGGCATGGTTCGGAAGATCCAAACGTTCCTGACCCTGTTCGGCGCCGACAAGTGCGCCGCCTACCAGACCCTGTACGAGTGCCTGACCACGCTGGTGAAGCTGCTTGCGCCGTTCACCCCGTTCATCGCGGAGGCGATATACCGCAACCTCGTGGCCGAGCGGGTGCCCGATGCTCCGGCGAGCGTGCATCTGTGCGACTGGCCGCGGGCCGACGAAGCGCTGATCGACGAGGGACTATCGGCGGCCACCAACCTCGCCATGCGGCTGTCACGCCTCGGCCGCTCTGCACGGGCGGGCGCCAACCTGCGCGTGCGGCAGCCGCTCGCCGAGCTGGTGGTGGACCTGGACAGCGAGCAGGAGCAGGAGCGCCTCCCCGTGATCCGCGCACAGCTCCTCGACGAGCTGAACGTGAAGCGCGTGCGGCTCGCGGCGGAGGTGGGCGGCCTCACGGCGGCCACCGTCAAGCCCAACTTCAGGGCCCTGGGACCGCGCTTCGGACGCCGCATGAATGAGGTAACGGCGGCCATCGCCGCCGCCGAGGCATCCGCCGTAGCGGCGCAGGCGGCATCGGGCGGTCCGGTCCGGGTCGGCGAATTCGAACTGCAGGCGGCCGACCTGGTGGTGGAGACCGCCCCGCGCGAGGCCTACGCCATCGCCGCCGAACCGGGCTGCCAGGTCGGCGTGCTCAAGGAGCTGACCCCCGAGCTGCGCGCGGAGGGGATGGTGCGCGAGGCGGTGCACATGATCAACAACCTGCGCCGCGAGTCAGGCTTCGCGATTGCCGACCGCATCACCCTCTACGTCGCTGCCGCCGAGCCGGTGGCCTCGGCCTTGCAGACCCACGAGACATTGCTCGCCGCCGAGGTGCTGGCGACGGAGGTGTGCTACCGCTCCGCGCCGGCCGGGGCCGCCACCCACCAGGCCGCCATCGCCGGCCACCCGGTCACGTTCGGCGCCGTTCGCCGCTGAAGCCGCAGGGGATGGTGATGATCGATCAGGCGGCAGGGCCGGCAGCGTAGTCCATGCGCAGCAGCGTCAGCGGCAGGTCGTGCGCGGGTTGCGGATTATCGGTTCGGCTGTTGCCGGGGGAGTTCGGCGCCGCCGCTTCCGATGGCGCCCGGCAGCGCTTCGCCCTGCCCTCGTCCGTCAGAGCCCCCTTGCTCGAGCCGCCCGCTGTCGGAGGTGGGGTAACCGACGCGACTCCACGCGGACAACCGGCCACTCGGGATCGTGATGGTCGATCAGTCGTCGTCCTTGATGGTCACGTAGGAGTGCTCGCCGGACCCGTACGTGTCGATGCCGCGCTTGCTGACAACTTCGCCTTTCACCGACCGGTCTCGGAAGGGTGTGTTGTCGTCGACGGTTTGGATCGTGAACGAAACACTGGCGTCGCCGGCGTTGAACGTGACCGACGTCGGTGGTGATGTGGTGAAGTTGTGTTGGCGGTACCAATTCAGCCTCACCGCCGTTTCGGACGCAGGCGCGGGCTCCCCGGTCACCGTGTACACAATGCTGTCGCCCTCGGTCACGGAAGAATGCGATGCCTTGATGCTCACCCTCGGCTCGTCTTCCTTGACCATGACCTTGACACCTGAGTCGTCGCCGTACCAGTAGTTGACGCCGGAGCCGGCGATTTCTGCAATTATGCTGCAGTTTACGTTGTACACATCGTCGTTCACGGTTTGGACCGTGAACGAAACGCGGTCGACATCGGGGCTGAACGTGACCGGGTTCGGCGGTGGTTCGGCGAAGATGTGGGCTTCGTAAAACCAGTTCAACGATACCTTGACCTCGCCGCGCTGCAGTTTGATCCCGGCGCTCTTGTACTTGGGCGGCGGCTCCAGCGTCATGGTGTACACTATGGAGTCGCCCTCGGTTACGGAGGACGTCGATGCCGTGATGTTCGCCAGCGGCAGGTCTTCGCGCCGCGGCCGCGGCGCCGGAGGGGGGGCGGCCGCGGCGCTTGGGGCGTTGTCGGTAACGGACACCCGCGCGGAGTCGGGCATACCAACCACGTAACCGCGGCCACTTTCGACGGTGACCCCCACCGAGCCGTTCGGCTCGTCGGCGCCGTCGTCGGTGACCGTCCGGAACATGACCCGACCGGAGGTCGGGATGGTAACCGTGCGCCTGCCGCGTTCGGCCAGGAAGGAGCCGGGGTCCGACCAGCGCACGGTGACCTCCAGGGACGACTCGGGCACCGGCGCGGCGGTCAGCGTGAAGGACAGGTCGTTGCCCTTGACCACCTCGTTCTCGTTCGCCTCGATGGTCACCACCGGCGTGGGCTGCGGGTCCGTTGACGGCTGCGGGTCCGTTGACGCTGCCTCCTCGACGGCAGCGCTTGCCGGCGCACCGGCAGCATTCCCGGCGCGGTAGCCTTCTCCAGCATCGATGGCGGCGGTCACCGTGCAACCGGCGGCGCCGTCCGTCGGCACCTCCAGCACGGCGCGTGAGGCGCCGGCGGCGATCGTCACCGGCTTCGACGTCTGCGCCAGGCCGCAGCCGCCGTAGGCGATCGTGACGGCGACGGTCAGGTCCGCCGGCGGGGCGGGTTCGGCCCGGATACTGAAATGCAGCGAATCGCCCTCGGTTACGGACTCCGTGCCCGCGGTAATCGTCAGCACCGGGATTGCGGGCGGAGTGCCCGCACCGTCACACGCCGCGAGCGCCAGGATCAGGAGCAGAACCGACACGGCCGCGGCCTGCCGTGTCACGGCGCATGCCGGTCGCCGGGAGTATTCAGGAATGTTCATTCCATACAGAATAATCATTCAAGAACGATAGTCAACCGGAACAACCGGAAAAGAGAGAGTCGATTCCATGAACAAGGTACAGGTACCATGTTCTTGCCCCGGCCGGACGCCGGTCGGATGGCTGTCCGCGGCCGTCGATCGTCAGCGCGCGGAGAGGGCGACCCTCAGAAGTGGCGGGGGAACTTGCTGAAGTCGGGCTTGCGCTTCTCGACGAACGAGTTGCGGCCCTCCTGCGCTTCCGCCGTCTGGTAGAACAGCATGGTGGCCGATCCGGCCAGCTCCTGCAGACCGGCCTGGCCGTCGCAGTCGGCGTTCATGGCCGCCTTCAGGCAGCGCAGCGCGGTGGGGGAGTGCACCAGCATCTCGCGGCACCACTGCACCGTCTCGCGCTCCAGGTCGGCGAGCGGCACCACGGCGTTCACCAGGCCCATCTCCAGCGCCTGCCGGGCGTCGTACTGGCGGCACAGGAACCAGATCTCGCGCGCCTTCTTCTGGCCCACGATGCGCGCCAGGTAGGCGGAGCCGTAGCCGCCGTCGAACGAGCCCACCTTGGGGCCGGTCTGGCCGAAGATGGCGTTGTCCGCGGCGATGGTAAGGTCGCACATCACGTGCAGCACATGGCCGCCGCCGATGGCGTAGCCGGCCACCATCGCCACGACCGGCTTCGGGCAGGTGCGGATCTGGCGCTGGAACTCCAGCACGTTGAGCCGGTCGTCGCCGCCGGTGTCGCGGTAGCCGGCGTCGCCGCGGATCTTCTGGTCGCCTCCCGAGCAGAACGCCAGGTCGCCCTGGCCGGTAAGGATGATCACGCCTGTCTCGTGGTCGCGGCGGGCGTCGTCGAGGGCGTGCATCATCTCCTCGACGGTGAGCGGGGTGAAGGCGTTGCGCCGGTGCGGGCGGTTGATGGTGATCTTGGCGATGCCCTCCGTCTTGGCGTACAGGATGTCCTGGTAGTCGCCGCACGCGGTCCAGTCGATGTCGTTCATGGGTGCTCCTTGCTGGTCGGGATCGGTTGCGGGCAATGTGCCGCCGCCACCACGGCCTTGGCAATCGCGCAGCGCCGACCACGATCAGGCCGCCCGCGGCGTACTGATCAACAACCTGCGCCGCGAGTCAGGAGCGGGCGCTCTTGGTGAGAGTGAAGTACAGCCGCCGGTCCACGGCGCCCCGCCGCGACGGACAGCGCGAACCAGCGGACCAGGCCGGCGACCGCGCGCGGCTGCTCGATGTGCGCGGCATGGGCGGCATGCGGGCACACGGCGGACTGCCAGGGCGCGCCGAGCGTCGCGATGCGGTCGGCGACGCCGCGGTACTTGGTATCCTCGGCTCCCGCGATGAACAGCGCCGGAACCGGCAGCCGCGGCAGCGCTTCCCAGAGCACCGGCTGCACCGCCGCGCTGAGACCGCGCAGCGCCGCCGCCAGGGAGGCCGGCCGCCCGCGCAGGCGCCTGCGCAGCAGGGTGTCGAAGTCCGCACGCCGCGGCAGGCCGCCGAACAGGGGCGCCGCGTACCAGCGTCGCAGCCAGCCGGCGAACGCGTTCTCATCGCCGGCCGCTGCCAGTTGCCGTGCCAGCGCCTCGTCACGGGTCAACCGTTCGGCACGCGCCGCGTCTTCCTCGATGCCCGGATCGGCGCCGATCACGACCAGGCCGCCCGCGGTGTGCGGAAAGCGCAGCGCCGTGTACAGCGCCAGCCTGCCGCCCATCGAGTAGCCGATCAGCACCGGCGGGGCGGCCTGCGCCGCGCAGGCCGCGCGCAGC
>JAPPGB010000141.1 GCA_028821475.1 Spirochaetaceae bacterium | reverse complement strand
AGTTCATGGAGGTGGCGCCGCGGCTGGCGCTGTGGCCGGGGCTGTGCCTGACGGTAGTCGTGTACTGCCTGAACATGTTCGGCGACGCGGTGCGCGACCTGCTCGACCCGCGGCTGCGTGGCGGTGGGGGCCGTCTCGGCGCCGATCGCGGTGCGTCGCTGTAGAGCAGCCCGCCGATCAGGGCATCCGGCAGGTCGGGAGCCGGATCGTAGCGGAGATCCTGGCCCGGGTCGAGACGCTTGGTGATCTTCCCGACAGCGGACGAGTCGTGCCCGAGTTCACCGTTTCGTATTGTCTATCGCCGGGGCACGGCCCACGTCCATGTGGTCCGCGTGTGGCCCAGCGAGCGGCTACTCAAGCTGCCAGGAGTAATCGAGTTCAGTCATCGCCGAACAGGGCGAGCGGGTGTGGTCACCGCCGCACCGCGTCGCAGAACACCAGCTCCCAGCCATGGAACACCACGATCAGGCCGATGAAGCGCACGCCCGGAAACTGCCGCGCCAGCCGCGCGTCCGCCAGATACCGCAGGAGCTGCGTCTGCGCCTCCTCGACCACCGACGTGACCGCAGCCTGATCCACCGACTCGGAACGCGCACGATACTTGAGCTCGATCAGGTAGCCGCGCTGCAGGTGCGGGTAGCGGGCCACCAGCGGCTCCAGCACGATGTCCGCGTGTCCCTTTCCGAGCTCCGCCTCCGACCGGAACACGTAGTAGTCCGTCACGCTCAAGTAGGCGGCCAGGAACCCCTGTATCACCCTTTCGCCGCCGATGTAGTCGCGTATCCCGGTCTGCCGCGCGATCGCCTCGCTCAGGAACTCCAGTACCGGTCGCCACTCGCCCGCGTTGGCCATCCGCATCATCAACTGCTCGAACCGGAACAGGTTGACCGCGAACACCCCCACGTCGCGGTAGGCGTCGCGCAGGTAGCCGTACATCAGCCGCTTCACGGTCTGGTTCGGGATCGCCAGTCGCGGCACCCGCTCCACCACGTCGCGGATGCTCAGCAGCCCGAAGTAGTGCAACAGGGAATAGAAATTCTCCGGATCGGTGAGGTCCTGCAGCGGGAAGCCGGGCTGGATGCGGGTGTCCACCTGCTCCCCGCCGATCACGTCGCGCAGCAGGTCGAAGTTGCCGTTGAGCTGCCGCCCGGTGACCAGCAGGTGGCGCAGCTTGCCGTAGTCGATGCGCACGTTGGTGTCGATCAGGTACTCTGGAACGTCCCGGTTCGGCATCGAATGCTTCAGGTAGTAGAGCACCATGTCGGTGTTGTACAGATCGGTGTCGGCGGTCGTGGCGAACCGGTAGCCATTGTACCACTCGCCCATGATGCCCATGGCGGTAGCGACCTCCTGGTTGAACACGCGCAGGTCCCGGTAGGTCTCCACCAGGCACCGCACCTCCGCGTCGGTGAAGCCGACCATCTCGTTGAAGTCGGGCTCCAGGCTGATGTTGGTGCCGATGTTGAAGCCGCTGGTCACGTCGTCCATGGTGACCGGCGACACCCCGGTGATGAACAGCCGCTCCAGGCCGCCGCCGCTACGGTCCGCGCCGGACTTCAGGGTGGCGAAGAAGTTGCGGTAGAAGCCGCCGCCGTGGGTGAACGAGTGGTACGCCTCGGCGCCGTGGTACGCCAGCACCGTGTTGGCGAAGTTGTCGTACTCGTCGATCAGCACGTACAGCGGAATGTCATGGTCGCCCGCGTACTGGAACAGCTCGGTCAGCTTGCTGGCGATCGAGGGCGGCGCCAGGATGTCCCGCACCGCCGCTTCGGGAAACAGGTCCGGATGGCGCCGCAGCCTGCCCCGGAGTTCGATCATGCAGTAGGTCTCGAACTCCCGCTCCAGGGTTTCGAGCTTGTCGTTGACCGCCGAGAAGTTGAAGCGCAGGGTGACGTAGCGGCTCTGTTCCCCGGTCGGCTTCCGCCCGATGTCGGTGCCGGCGAAGGTGCCGTCGAAGTCGTCCGCCCAGAAGCGGTCGTAGTAGTTCTCCAGCAGGGAGATCCACAGCGACTTGCCGAACCGGCGCGGGCGGATCAGGAAGACGTAGTCCTCCCGCTCCAGGCGCCGCAGGAAGCGGGTCTTGTCGACGTACAGCCACCGGTTCCGGCGGATGCGCCTGAAGTCGGCCTGACCGTAGGGAATGCGCGGGTGCGTGGGTGGCGTGCTCACTACCGTACCGTACTGACTCTATCGCCTCCAAGGTGCGACGCGCAATGGAGCCGCCAAGGGCGGCACGGTCACTCACGAAACGGAATAAGATGGTCGGTCGGTCGCGTCCGTCGAGTCCGCGCGCGCTTGACACCTCGGGGCGGGCGTGAAACGATGACTACGTCAAGGACTTGAACGGATGTGGATCATGCGTCATCACGACCGACTGCCCAGTAACCGGACGGCAGTGACGCAGCCGATGCATCCCCCAGCCCCCCCCTGTACCCTTTAGAAAGCAGATAGTTCGATAGTTCGTGAGGGACTGC